>NZ_CP037940.1:1510325-1812390 GCF_004358325.1 Periweissella cryptocerci
ATACGACCCCCGCGGTAGCCGCTTTGCAACACCCGTTGGTAATCAAAATTACCTCGATATTTGTTGGGCGTATACGGCAACCGACTTAATGGCGTTGTCGCTGCGTAAATCACAAGGCATCCAGCGGACATTTTCACCTAACTACTATAATTATTTACTTGCAACCAATGCCTTTACACAAGGTAATAAAAACCTCATGGCGCAACCACGGAAACTCAATGGTGGGGGTGATGATACTTGGGCAGAGGTAGCTGCGTTCCAAGGCTACACACCAGTCTCAAAAAACGTCATGGGTACACCGGTTTATCCAACTAGCGCCGGTCGCAATATCAAGAGTTTTGCTAAAATCACCAAAAAACATCAATCAATGAACGTCGCTGGAATCTTCGATATTTGGGGTATTACCAGTGGTTCAACTGCTACAATGCGTAATCGTGCCAACCAAATCAAGCAATATGTTCGTGATTATGGTGGTGCTAGTTTGGCGGTCGAAGCTGAGGAAACATTTGATTCACTTTTCTCAACTAACACCCCCGTCTACACAAAAACGCTCCCAGACAAAGCGTACACTTCATATGTACCTGTAAGTGCTTTGAATAAGGTGCCAACCTCATCAAGTCAAGGCTATAAACGGGCCACCGCTGACCACCAAGTTACAATCGTTGGATGGGATGATAACTATGACCGGCATAATTTTAACCAAACACCACCGGCCAATGGTGCTTTCTTAGTTAAAAGTTCTTGGGGTACTAGTGTGTTAGACAAAGGCTACGCATGGCTTAGTTACTATGACCTTTACGTTCTCCAAAGCGATCTCCACGCTGTTAAGACCGGTAAAAAGCAATCATACAAGCAATACACGCAAGTTAATGGTGCGCCACAAGCCTACGATCAATTTGCTAAACGTAAAGCGTTATACCTAGCCAACACTTACAAAGCCAAAAAAGTTAAGAAAAATAAAGTTGAAAAACTCAAGCAGTTCTCATTCTATACGATGCAAAACAACGTTAAATACACGGTTTACTTTGCTCGTAAAGGTTTGAAAACTGGTAAGATTACGTCAATGAAAGGCATCAAAAAAGTTGGGAGTGGCACGATAACTCGCTCTGGTTTACAAAAGATTAAACTTAAAAAAGCCCAATCACTGAAGTCTAACTCTGATTTCACCGTGATTGTGCGCGTTAATAGCTCAAACAAAGCTAGCTTCTTGATGCCCGTTCAAGTCCTTTCAAAAAAGGGTCGTACAACGTACCCTATTGTTAAGACTGGGCGTTCATACATTTCAACCCAAAGTAAACACTTCAAATGGAAGAACTACACCAATAGCGTCGGTGGTAACATGTACATCAACGCCTACACTAAGACGGTCAAAAAATAACGTTTAAATAAAAATTCCTTATCAGCCTTTCACGATGGCTAGTGAGGAATTTTTTTTGAGCATTTTTGCATGTTAACGCAATGCCTAGGAATCAGATTGGTGTACCGTGATCCTTCCTTTTAAGCCGAGAAAAGCTAAGTACTCTTGGCGCGTTAGGATTAAATTCGGCATTTTGTGTTACCGGTTCGCAGTTACAAGTTTGAAAATTATCACTAACTAACGGAGTGGCTGGAAATTGCTTGGCGGGCGCAGCCTTTACACCGCGACTGGGGGAATATGTGTGTAGCACATATTTCCGCTGAGGATGAGATGAGGACTCTTAGGAATTTATTCCTTAGAGTCCCAGCTTATTCGAACCTCACAAGACCGCATTTTGGCTTGGGAGGTTGCTTCCAGCGCAGTGCGCCAAGTAATTTCCAGACACGAAGTGGCAATTTTTATTCAATCCCACCTCAGACAGAATGGCACCCAAAAAGGGGCTGGGACATAACTCCAGACCCAAAAAGAGCTTAACCAAGTGCTGAAAAGCGTGCGGTTAAGCTCTTTTTAGTATAATTATATGTAAAGATAACGCTGTAACAGCAACGTTATCAAGTCGGTCGTCCCTTATTCACAGTGAGGTATTCCCTATGAAAAATTATAACATGAACCAAATCATGTTGGATATTCCAACGGCTTATGAACCTGATAAAAATCATGTGGCACACTACATTAACGAATTAGTTGAGGACATGGACGTAACTATCTTCTATACTACTGGTCGACCACTTGAGTATGATCCACGATTAATGATGAAACTAGTTTTATTCGCATATACCCGTGGCGTGCGTAGCGGTCGGCGGATTGCCGAGTTCGCCCAAGAAAACATTATTGCGATGTGGCTGACTCAAGAAGCACAGCCATCATATCGCACAATTAATCGTTTCCGAGTGTCAGACTTGTCAGAAGCCATGATTAGCTCGGCGTTTTCGCGTTTCACCAAATTACTTCACGACAAAGGATATATTGATGATGTAATCTATATTGACGGTACCAAAATTTTAGCGGATGCCAACAAGTTCAGTTTTGTGTGGAAGAAAAACACAATTCGTTTCGATAAAATGAATACCGTCAAAGCTCAACAATTAATTCAAGATATTATGGCAGAACAACAATCATTACAGTTACCAGAATATACTGATTTGTCAGTTGAAAGAATTAGACGATGTGATTGCGCACCTAGAATCGTACTTAGCACAAGTCGTAGCTAACACAGAAAGTGTCGGCCTAACCCCGCCAAACAAGCGCGCCGGAATACTAAAAAGACCTTAATAAGGTTGAACATATTCGTGACAAAAAGCTAGCGTATCAACACCAAATAGAAACTTATAATGAACGCAATAGCTATTCCAAGACTGATACTGACGCTACTTTCATGCGGGTTAAAGAAGATTACATGCAGAATGGTCAATTGAAACCAGCCTATAATTTACAAATCGCTACCAACGCTCAATTTGTCTTAGGCTATGGAATTTTCCAAAATCCAACTGATACGCGTACGTTGATGCCTTTTGTTGATCAACTCAAACAATACGAAACGTTGGGTTCAACGATTGTCGCAGATGCCGGATATGGTTCGGAAAGTAATTATCGGCAACTCGAAGATGAATACCCAGCTACTACAGTGCTGATTCCATACGGCACGATGTTAAAAGAAACCAGCAAAAAGTGGCAGACCGATGAACGGAAAGTCATGAATTGGAATTACTGTGCGGAAGATGACTATTATGTGGACCCACGAAACGTTAGATTTAATTTTAAACGTCTAAGTAAACGAACTGATAAATACGGATTCGTTCGTGACTTTAAAGTTTATGAAGCTGAAGCTCAGACGGAAAATTTAGAAGATATTGCGGCTGCGTTAACGCCTAAAGGATATACGAGAAAAATTACAGTGAATCCGGCATTTGAATATCATAAAGCGAAAATTAGAAGTGAGTTTTCAAAAGAAGAAAACCAAGCCATCTACGCCCAACGAAAGATTGACGTAGAATCGGTTTTCGGCAGATTGAAAGCTTATTTTGGGTTCACTCGCTTCTCGGTCAGAGGGATCGAGCGAGTGAAACGTGAAGTCGGAATCGCCTTGATGGCAATGAACATGAAGAAATTGGCCACCAAATGATGCCTTTTCGTGAGTAAACAATATATACATAAAAAATAGGCCTCAAGATTTCAAAAAACGAAATCTTGAGGCCTATTTATTTATAACGAGCTAAGGTTTTGTCCCAGCTCCTTTTTGATTATTTAGCGTATAATTCGTCGATTTGCTTTTGAATGTCTTTGTTTTCCACAAATTCATCGTAAGTAGTTTCGGCACGTTCAACCACACCGTTAGCCGTAACTTCGATGATGTGATCCGCAATCGTTTGAATGAATTCCCGGTCATGCGAAGCGAAGATAATTGAACCCTTGTAGTCAATCATACCTTCATTCAATGAAGTAATTGATTCCAAGTCCAAGTGGTTAGTAGGATCATCCATAACTAACACGTTGGTCTTCAACAACATCAACTTAGAGAGCATAACACGAACCTTTTCACCCCCAGAAAGCACGTTGATTTCCTTGGTAACATCGTCACCTGAGAACAACATCCGACCGAGCATTCCGCGCAAGAAGGTGTTATCACTTTCTTCCTTAGAAGCGAATTGACGCAACCAATCAATGATTGTTGCCTTAGGGTCATCAAAGTTTTCGTTCAAATCTTTAGACATGTATGAACGGTTTGTGGTAACACCCCAAGTAACAGTTCCTGAATCAGGTTCCATCTTACCAGCAAGAATTTCCATCAATGTTGTAGTAGCCACATCAGAACGGCTCAACAAAGCGGCCTTTTCGCCAGGCTTAACGATGAAAGTAATGTTATCCAAAATCTTCACACCGTCGATGGTCTTAGAAACGTTATCAACACGTAACAAGTCATTACCAAGTTCACGCAATGCTTCAAACTTAATCCATGGGTACTTACGGGTTGATGGTTGGATATCATCAAGCGTAATTTTTTCTAATTGCTTTTGACGTGACGTTGCTTGCTTGGCCTTTGAGGCGTTGGCAGAGAAACGGGCCACGAATTCTTGCAATTCTTTGATTTTTTCTTCCTTCTTGGCGTTAGCGTTAGATTGTAACTTCGCTGCCAATTCAGATGATTGCTTCCAGAAGTCGTAGTTACCCACGAACATCTTAATCTTACCAAAGTCGACATCAAGCATCATGGTTGCCACAGCGTTCAAGAAGTGACGGTCATGGGAAACGATGATGGCGATGTTAGGATAGTCAGCTAAGAAGCCTTCCAACCAATCAACCGTGTGGGTATCAAGACCGTTGGTAGGTTCGTCCAAGACCAAAATATCAGGTTCACCGAACAATGCTTGGGCCAACAAGACCTTAACTTTTTCAGATTCAGTCAATTCGCTCATCATTTTGTAGTGCATGTCTTCAGGCATACCAATTTGTTGGAGCAATTGTGAAGCGTCTGATTCGGCTTCCCAACCACCCATTTCAGCAAATTCACCTTCAAGTTCACCGGCGCGCAAACCATCTTCATCCGTGAAAGGATCTTTCAAGTAGATGGCGTCTTTTTCCTTCATCACTTCGTACAAGTGCTTGTGACCTTGGATTACAGTATCAAGAACTGTGTAATCATCAAACGCGAAGTGATCTTGGTTCAAACTAGACATACGTTCACCAGTTGAAATTGAAACACTCCCGGTAGTTGGTGATAATTTACCTTCTAATACCTTCAAGAAAGTTGATTTACCGGCACCATTGGCACCAATCACCCCATAAGTATTACCAGCAGTGAATTTTACATTTACATCGTCATACAATTTTTTGCCGTTAAAAGCGACAGATACGTTAGAAACAGTTAACAAGTCCCGTTCCTCCTTTTTTGTGTTGTCATTTGTCATTATATCAGTGAAAGCAGTGCTTGTGTTGACATATCGACTATTTGGTCGATGAAAAGCCTTACATATCAAGGTTTTCACTGAATTCACGTAAATCTATGTAAAAACCACCCACCAAATTTGGCAGATGGTCCTCAAAATTCGTAAATTAGTTACCAAAAACCTTAAAACGTTGGTCATCAGCCATGAAATCTTTTTCACCAGCTGGTGCTTCAATTGAGCCAAAGTTCAATTCGGCACGTAAGGTCCATTCTGCAGGAATGTCAAAGTGTTCCGTCACAGCAGCATCAATAATTGGGTTGTAGTGTTGCAAGTTCCCACCAATATTTTGTTCTGCTAAAGCCGTCCACACTGCAAATTGCGCCATACCTTGTTCAGTTTCAGCAAAACCTGGGAACGCATCCGCAAAGATTGGGAAGTTTTCCTGTTGGAACTTAATAACTGCTTCATCAATAAAGAACAAAACCGTTCCCTTGGCAGCCGCAAAACCATCCATTCTAGCTTGCGTACCCTTGAAAGCTTCTTCATCAGGAACTTCTTGCTTCAAACGATCCGTCACAATCGTGTTCCAGAAGTAATCCTTGGCTTCACCAAACAAAATCACCGCACGGGTTGATTGAGCGTTGAATGAAGTTGGTGCTTGGCGCACGGCATTTTCAATCAAGCTGATTAATTCTTCGTTAGTTGCTGAAACGTTTTCCCCCAACGCATAAATTGAGCGCCGGTTACCCATTAAATCAAGAAATTTTGAATCCATTTTTTTATTCCCCATACTTTCACTAAAGCCACACTGCCTGAACAGTTCCCTGCGATCTTAGGATTTCATTTTATTTGTCAAACATCGACTTACTAATTGTAACTAGAATCACACCAGAAAGCAACCTTCCTTAAGTAATGGCTTTAGTTAGCATTTAGTTTTTTCTTAATTCGGCGTCAATTTTGCTTAATTAAATTCACTTGTTGCGTTGCTACATGTTCAACAAACGCTTGGTCATGCTCGATAAATAGCATTGTAGGTTTGTACTCGATAATTAAATCTTCTAGTTGTTCCCGCGTTAACACATCAAGATAATTCAAAGGTTCATCCCATATATACAAGTTCGCCGGCTTTAGTAACGAAGCTGCTAGCGCGATTTTACGAATTTGGCCCATACTCATATTTTCGATGTTACTTTCAAAAATATCGCGTTCAAAGCCCAACTTTCGGAGCACATTTACAAGTTCATCATACCCAACTGCTTGCGTAGCTGCATAATCATCCAAGGTGCCATGCAAATCGCTTAAATCTTGCGCCAAATAACTGATTTTGAGTTGTGGCTGCAGTTCAAGTTTGCCACTAGCTGTAACCGTTCTATCATGAAAAAGTGCATGTAATAATGTTGTTTTACCAGCACCATTCATCCCGTTCAGCGCAACCCGTTCACCCGTTTTGATTGTGAAACTTACTGGCTGATTGATTACGACGCCATTCCGCTTAACTTGAACATCATCAACACTCACCAAGATTTGTTTCGGTGCTAATGGTTCGTAATTCATCGTAAGCTCAGTCACTTCATCCAAGTTTTTCAATAGCTTTTCTTTTTCCGTGATGGCTTTGTTCGAGCGGGCTTCAATCACTTTGGAGCGTTTCATCATTTTGGCGGCTTTATGACTGACAAATCCACTATCCTTCGCACTATTTTTCATACTTTCACGGAAACCGGACCAAACTGATTTTTCGCGGGCGGTTTTCGATAGCCGACTGATTTCGTCTTTTAATTTTTCATTTTCAAGCCGTTCAAAATCATCACGCGCATATTTTTCGCGGTGCCACGTCGAGTAATTGCCTTTGTACAAGCTAATTTTGGCGCGATCAATCGACAACACATGATCAATGACCCGATCCAAGAACACTCGATCGTGACTAATAACAATAAATCCCGATTTTTGCTGTAGATATTGGGCGACCACTTCCCGTCCTTGAATATCCAAGTGATTAGTTGGTTCGTCAATTAATTGAAAATTACCTTCATCAATAAATAAACTTGCTAATAACACTTTAGCTTGTTGTCCAGGACTCAACGTCGTAAACGGCCGTTCAAGAATGTCTTCTGGTAGTTCAAGCTTAGAAAATTCCACCAGAATTTTCCACTGATCATACTCCTCAAGTGAGGTAATACTGCGAATTACATTCCATGTATTCTGCGTCATGTCGTCGATTGGCTGCGGATAATATTGAAAATTCAAGTCCGTAACAATATGACCATGATATTCCAATTTGCCGCGCAAAATATTAAGTAAGGTCGTTTTTCCTCGTCCATTACGCCCGATTAATCCTAAGTGCCAACTTGCATCGAACTGCAAATCAACATGATCAAATAAGGGAGTAAGTTGATTATCGTACCGAAATGATAAATTTTGAATTTGAATTGTTCCCATTGTGGTCACCTCACTAAATCTAAAAACAAAAAGAACCCAGCACGATTGCTGAGTCCTTCATTCATGTGCACAAAGAGCCATTGCTAACGTAGTGAACATAATTGAATACTTACAAACCGTTGAATAAACGACCATCAAAGCGGACTTCACCCCTGACTGGTCATGAAATATTCGTTTAACGATTTGCTGTCTTCAATTGCGTCCACTTCCCTTCGATTTGTTATCTCGAACTATAACACCATCGGACTACTCACTTCAACTAAAATGCGTTGGCCCGTGTGTTTCACGTGAAACACTCTCGCATTTTAAACTTAAACTGATGGTTGCCCGCCACTTAATAATGACATCGCAATCCATTCATTCGTCCGTAAGGCAATTTCATCGGAATGTAAGTGGTGACTACCTTCTAGTTCAATGTATTTGGTATTACCGTTCGCATATTCAGAATTTTTGTATTCTTCTAAACGATATGGTTCCGTGAAAAGCAACACTGGAACACCATCGGGAATATTTTTATTCCGAATGGCGTGTGTATTATCCTCCGCACGTTGCATTTCGTCTTGGACGGTTCCAGCCGTAACTGGTCGTTCAAGTTCTTTAGCCATAGCTTTTTCGGCGGCCGTTAATTCACTATCCTCCAAGACCACTGCCTGTTCCTCCGTGGTCATTGTCGCAAATTGTACTGCCTGATATGCGGGCTGGTTTTCATATTCGCCGACTACACCCGTCATCGGTTCAATGCCAATCACACCGTAAACTAGCTCTGCGAATTTATCAATGAAATCCACTACATAAACACCGCTCATCCCCTGTACAAAGAAAATCACCGGTTCACCAATAACTTGTTCAATAAATTCGTGCAGTTCGTCAGTAATATTGGCATTAGTCCGTGGCACATCAGTTTCCGCGCTTTCACCACGCCCGAGAAAATCGACGAACACTTTCCCGAATGGTCCTTGAATATGGCCGGCCATGGATTTCATTGCATAATAGTCACTACCACTATACAACCCACTCAAAAAGACAATTGTTGGGAATTCTGCCAGTGCGGGTTCATGATAATAGTTAATTGCCCCATGTATACCGTTAAATTTTTCATGAATCATAATTAGTTATTTCACCTCTACATTTATTGTTCAGTTTATCGTGTTGAGTCGTTTTATTCTTTTGGTGCTACATAATCTAAATAGACAACTTCCGCTAACGTCACGAAGCCACTTTTTTCATAGACGTGTTTGGCGACTTCGTTTTCGGCCTCAACTGATAATTTTAGTGGTAAGTCATTTAACGCATTAATTTCCTTGGCAATCAAAGCAACTGCTTGCGTTCCGTAGCCGTGCCCTTGATAGGCGGGGTCAATTGCTAAGCCAAAAATATAATTCATCGTTGGGTCAACATCGACGGCCACTGTCCCGACAATAGTATTTTGCGCCATAATTTTATAGTAACGCACCGTCGTACTGACAACATTTTCTTGCGCATATGCCATGCTCGATTCATAATCACTTTCTTCACTACCAAAGGCATGCATAGTAATTGTCGCCAAACGTTCAACATCCGCAGCATTTGCCAACTCAACGGTCACGGCTGGATTGGTAAGCAAGGGTGCCCGGGTCATATCAAATTCGAGTAAATATTCACTATTATCCTCATCCACAGCGAAACCTAACTTAGGTAACAAGGTTGGGTTTTCGTCAATAAATTTGCGCTCACTTTGATATGTTATTTCCGTGTAATTATTTAGTACTAAAACTAATTCAGCTTGGCGTTGCAATTCAGTAAAAATCCCGCGGCGGCGATAAGCGGGTTTTACTAACACGGCAATGCCCGCTTCATCTACTGAATCTGCGTAGATTGATAAAAAGCCGACCGCAATATCCCCATCATACGCTAAGAAAAACGCTGGTAAGGCTTTATCAACATTATAATTATTAAATAAATACGGTGTGTCAGCTGTCCCATCAAATACCTGAATTTCGGTAATCAACTCACGTACGTCGGCAAGTTGCTGCGCTGACATCACCGCTGTTTGAACGTATTCCATCTTGTCTCCCTTGTCATGCTACCAATACAAACCAGCTAGATTTTCCACTCACAAGCCAATTTTCTATAACAGCTTATTTCCCTCTAGATTACCACAAATCCTTATCATCCCGCGGAAAAATATGTGCTCTTTGCATCCCAAAGCAAATGACCCAATTGTCATCTTATGCAACACAAGACGGAATCAGGTCATTTTTTATACTACCAATTTAGTTATTAGGTAATTTTAAATCGGTCGGTGCAATCAAAGTTCCTCTTTGGCTGAAGATATAATTTAAGCCAATTGCCAACAGTAATGGCAAAATCACAAAGACGAGTAGCACTTTGCTAACCATCCCCGCGCTTTGTGCAGTAGCTTGGTAAGCCGTAATTGGGCCAATCAAGCCACTAAAACCAAAGCCAGCACTGAACGGGGTTCCTTTGATATCGAGCATCGCCGCAATTGCGCCCATGATTGCTGCGCCAAGCGTAGTAGGAATGAATAGCTTTGGATTACGCATCATGTTTGCCATTTGGATTTTGGGTGAACCAATAAAATGGGCCAAAGTTCCGCCTAAAGGATTCACACGTGCTCCCATAATCGCCAATGTAAAGCTAGTCACCACAATGCCGACGTTTGCTGCCCCGGCACCAATACCCGCTAACCCAATCGCAGTCGCAATACCGACAGATGAAATTGGTGAAACTACTAATATTGAGAATATCACGGCCATGACTGCTCCCATCACGATTGGTTGCCATTGCGTTATCTGATTGACGCCTAACCCAATAATTTCCGAAATTTCTTGCACGCTTGGTAAAATCAATAAACCAAGAGCGCCCGCAACTACTAAGATTAACGCCGGTGCAACAAGCATGGTAAATTGACCTAAACGCTCACCGATTAATATTAGTAGGCCCACCGCAATTGCGATTGTCAGCCCGGTGTTAATAATATCGCCAGTTCCATGTAATACGAATCCTTTAGGCGTTGGTATCGCCACTCCCGATCCAATCATCGCCGCCAAGGCAATGGACGCGGTTTTAATCGTGTTAAAGTGAAACAAGGTTGCCACTGCAATCGCTGCCACTGCCGGCAACAAACTTTGCGCAAGACTTGTCATGTCAATTACACGCAGTGCCAATGAATTTTTACCAAACAACAACATCAACTGTCCCAGTAATGCACTGGGAATTAACGCCACCACTATTCCTAAGCTCAAGCCGTTTAGAATATTTAACGTAAAAATTTTACTGGTTATTTTCATAAACAACTCCCTTACAAGTCATGGGCAGATGTCCCAGTTGTGATAATTGACAACACATCCGTCAATGAAATATCCACCATATTTTGGACGGCAATATTAGTGAAAAAGCCAACGTGCGGCGTAATAATCACATTTTCTAAGGTCAGTAATTTTTTAATGCGTTCATCGGTTACACCACTAGCTGATAAATCTTCATTAAAAATATGTTCCTCGCCTTCAACTGTATCTAACGCCGCACCAGCAATTATTCCGGCATCAAGTGCTTCAATTAAGTCCGCCGTATTGATAACTGGCCCCCGCGATGCATTCACAATCAGGGCGCCTTTTTTCATCAAGTCGAATTCGTCCTTAGCTAATAACCCCGTTGATTGTTCATCTAAATATACGTGCAGGCTAATAACATCTGCTTGTTGTAACACCGCTTCCTTACTCATATATTCAACCACATCACGCATTTCAGCACGTTCAACTAAATCATTTGCAATCACGCGCACATCAAGTGCTTTGAGCATTTTGGCAAGTGTCTCACCGATACGTCCTAATCCAATAATTCCGACCGTAACAGAATGAATTTCCCGGGCCTGTAGCCCCTCCCAACGAAAATCATTACGCCGTACTCGCGCATCAAATGCTGGCGTGTTGCGTAATAGCCTGAAAATTTGCATCAGCGCCATTTCAGCTACTGAACGTGGTGAATATGCTGGGACATTAGTGACGGTCAGCCCGGCTGCTTTGGCTGCTGGAACGTTGATCGTATCAAAACCCGCCGTTCGCGACGTAACTTGCTTAATTCCCTGTTGCGCAAGCTTTGTATATACGCCATCATCATTAATTCCAGCATGTTGTTGGATAATAACGCCATCATACCCAGTTGCTAATTCCACCGTATCGCCATGTAATTCTGCGGTAGTGCTATCAATTTGGACTCCATGTGTTTGCGCAAAATTGGCAATTGCCACTTGTTCATCATCCCGGACTGAATACATTAAAATTTTAGTCATTAGCAATCACCACTTTCTGATTTTCTGTAACGTAAGCTGTCAGTCGTTGCATTGCTGCTGTCAGTTGCGTCATTGATGCCGCATATGAAATGCGAATATAACCCTCGCCCCCAGGTCCAAACGAACCGCCTGGAATAATTGCCAGATGATTTTTGGTTGCCAAGTCGCGCGCAAACTCCATCGAAATTTGATTCAATCCCGCTGGAATTTTTGCAAACAAGTAAAATGCCCCGGCTGGTTTGGCAACTTCAAAACCCAATTGCAACAATTGGTCATAAACATAGTCACGCCGTTTCTGATATTCAATTTTCATTGGTTGCGCATCATCCATTCCGTGCTTGAAGGCTTCTTCGGCCGCAGCCATTGCCGCATTGACCGCCGTCGTAATCGTGAACTGATGGATTTTACCTAATTGCTGGGTGATTGCCGCAGGTGCTGCCATAATCCCAATCCGGTACCCCGTCATCGCATGTGATTTTGACACACCATTGATTAAAATTGTCTGCGCTGGTAAATATTGTGCCATCGACACATGCTTTGCCTCATACGTTAATTCACTATAAATTTCATCGGAAATGACGAAAATATCGTGCTTTTCTAAAACTGCCGCTAATGCTTGCAAGTCAGCGGCGCTATATGTCACACCCGTTGGATTTGATGGAAAATTCAGTACAACGGCTTTAATTGCATCCCCGTGTTCAGCAATGGCTGCTTCAAGCATCTCCGGTGAAAGGACAAACCCATTAGCAGTGGTATTCACGAAGACCGGCGTCCCGCCATTGACCAAAGTAATTGGAATATACAGTGGGAAAATGGGCGTCGGGATAATAACTTTATCACCCGCATTTAAGACTGAAGCCAGCGCCGTGTAAATCGCCTCAGTCGCTCCAATTGTCACGATTAATTCCGTGTTCGCATCATAATCCAAGTTATATTTCGTTGCTAAAAAATTCGCGGCCGCTTCCCGCAGACTTAACGTACCATTCGACGCTGCGTAGTGTGATTCATCATTAGCAATTGATGCAATTGCGGCCTGCTTCACGTGTTCTGGCGTATTAAAATCTGGTTCCCCGAGTGTCAAATTCACCATATCTGGTAGCTTGGCAATTTCAGCATTGAATGCCAAAATATCTGACGGCCCCACTAAATTCAACCGTGTGTTTAATTTCGTTAATAATGATTCCCGTGTTGTTGGCATAAAGCCCTCCCCTTTTCGCCATGTGCGCCACCACTTCTAATCAAACAACGATGACATCACATTCCCGCGATGACTGATATTCCTTGGGCAAAAATGACGTCGACTTTCATTTTTACCGTTAGAACATAAAAAACACCCATAAACTTAGAGTTCATGGGTGTACGCTAATATACAGAATGTTCAAACAATCTTCTGCAATTACCACATGAACGCTAGAATTACCTTGCATCCATGTGTAACCAGCTAAAATTGCTTCTGGTTGTTCACGGATGCTATCCGAAACGCCAGAAGTAATGAAAGCTGTTCAATTTTTGTGATTGCATTTGAATTTTCATAAAATTAAATTCTCCTTAGAAGATTGACACCATACTACAACGCATTTTTAATCTTGTCAAACGTTATTCTCATAAAAGAGTACTGCGTTAAACTGCCGCTTCCAATCTCGGTGTTTTTTGATTTCCCAGGGAATATACATGAAGAACCATGCCAACGCGACCATTAGAATCATCGAAAGTACATAATAATTGCCAAATGTTGTCTGCAAAATTTCTAGTGGCGAGCCCGGTGCGGAAGTATTGAGGAAATAAAAGTTCGTACCTAATTTGGCATTGATAAATAATACAAATGGTACAACTGCGGCTAAGAAGCCAACAGGCCGCCATAATTGCCGAAAATCTGGTACCAATTCGCCACTCTTCAATAAGATAAATGCATACGCAATTAACAGTGTGTGGATAATGAAACTCTGCCACGCAAACACATTCATAATTGGATATTCAGCCCAGTCTGGAAATAATATCGCCATTGCCGCGCCTGGTAATGTTAAACAGTATAAAATTTGGCGGGTTGTCTGATTGATTTTATCACGCGCCCAAAATGCATCAATCGCACAAATGAAGATACTCATACCGCATAAGTGAAACGGTAGGAGTTCCGGCTGAAATTGCCCGGTCAATGCTAAGTAACCTTCCTTAGCTACTTCCAACACTACAATCGTCAACGCTAACCTGCGCCGGTAGATTATTTTTTTGTACGTATCTGCCGCCCGATATTGTTTAGCAAAATACCATATCCACATTAACGCTACAATCACGACGCTAATATGCGTTACGCTAAATTGACCAAAGCCAATATTATTTGGAATCTGATTACGGTATGTTAGTAAATAATTAAACATCACCATTCCCCCTTATTAATTTTCAAGAAAGATACCTAGCTTCCTTTCCTGTGATTAGCTACTACTAGCCAAATATATTATCTTAATTGTACTCACTATTCGTGAACATAATATGTCTTTTCCCGCACAAAAAACAGCAACCCTCAAAGGACTGCTGTTTTTTGTGCATTTAATTGTCGCTTACTTACCTAAAGCACCATAGCTAACAACTGGCATATTAGTTGTTGCTAACTTGTAAACCGTTGGCATTACAGATGGTTGCGTGTTGATACAACCGTGACTACCAACTGCTGCATTAGCACTTGGAACACCGAAGTTGTAGTTAGCTTGCCATGGGGCATCGTGAATCCCATAACCTTGGCTTTCAAATGGTAACCAGTAGTTAACTACTGAATCGTACTTAGAACCATCTGAATTGTTACCGCGCAAGTGAATTTCGTGCGTAGGCGTTGTTTGTTCCTTGTACAAGATGCGGAAAACACCAGTGACCGTGGCGTGACCTGTGGCCTTTTTACCTGAGATGAATGGCCAATCAATGACCTTTTTACCCTTTTTGTACATGTAGGCATGGGCATTCGTCAAATCAAGTTCGATGTAAGTTCCACCAAAGTTCTTCTTGTACTTCTTACCACCCATGGGCGCTTTAACCGTCGTGTCTTCACCGGCTGTTAAAGCTGTTGCAATCTTGTTAGCAGTGTCTTTTGACTTCACATACGTACCAATTCCACTCGCTGCAGTAGTATTGGCGAGTTTCATCATTTTGCCCTTATGCGTCTTAAACTTAATTGGTTTGTTAAGTGTACCAACAGTTGGATCAACCTTTGCGTCTAACCACTTAACAATTGGGGCAGTCTTAATAGTATTAATCCGAACCGCTTGTGCTTTAACTGACATTGGTACGACAACTTCTTTTGAACCAACTTGTAACTTAATATCAGTCTTCAAAGTTTTATTCAACTTTTCAGCTTGCGCCTGGGCACGTTCACTCGTTAACTTTGGTTGTTGATAATCAATTGGTAAAACTAAGTAGCCACCAGTATGCTTCTTAGCTTGGGTGACGATATTTTTAGCCATCCGGTTGTAGTGTATTTTGCTACCAGACCGGCTTGCTAATACTTCATAGTGATCTTGCTTCAAAATTAATTTGGCATTCTTAGGTGTCCGTTTAACTTGAACTGGTAAATCCGCCTTTAGAACTGTCACAACTTGTTTTTCACTCAAATCACCAATGGCGGGATTGTAGTTGGTCTTACCTTGTTGTAACTTTTCAACATCTTTGAGCGTAATCTTTTGGTTGTTCTTGAAGCGTAGTACATGGCTCGTATTTTCTTCTTTATCTTCAAGTTTCACAACATATGATTGATCAACCTTTTTCAACTTAACTAATGCCTGTTGATTAGTTAAGCGATCGAGTTTAACCGTGTGTTGATTCAACACAACTGTCGTGTCCTTTTTGATAAGTGAATTTTGGTAAAAACCATAACCGCCACCAACAAGCGCAGCGACCACCAAAACTCCTAACGTAATGAATAATCCCTTTTTCATATATATATCTACTTTCTTCTAAAACTACTTACAATAATCTTCAGCTTTAAATTATACCCTATATTTTCAAAATTCCCATAGCGCATCCGATAGTTTCCGAAACCCTTTACATCGTTGTCTAAAAACACCAATTTAATACACACATTTTGCCGGTAAAACCTTGCACCTTAAGCAGCTTTTTAGAAACGGCCTAACTCACACATTCCCCCAAATACTTGTTTAACCCCACCATACCATGTAATCATGTGTTATCAGTCTCTCATGACTCACTTCTGTCTGACATGGGATTGCATAAAATTGGCCACTGCGTGCCAGTAAATTACCGGCACTTCGTTAGTTAGGTTAGTTAGGAATAATGCTCAAACTAGCGAAAAACAATTACTAATCACAGGCCACAGTGACATGGAAAAGCATCACTGACAATAAAACCTCAGTAATTCGATGATTGGAAAGTACGGAACCGGCAATCCCTCGCTAGAATAAACAGAACCGTTTGTCGAGATTTTAATTCCAAACAAGACTTATAAGATGGGCGTAAATTTCTATTTGTAACTTAATTAGACGCTTTGAGATAATTTTTAGTTAATTAGCGCAATAAAAATAAATTTAAGTCCTAAAACGTTTTATTTATTAGGCTTTAAAATGTTATTCAATCGCTCGTTGAATTGGATTAAGCAAATTTCACTGATAATAGATCAAATACGCTTCAGCTAATTCGATTGGCCCTAGAAAAGCCATTGCATCGATTGACTTCATAACTTTAGCATTCCCTTCTTTAAACCAATGAGCTACATCAAGCAAGCCCTCAATGAACAATACAATTAAGCGATTTTCATAATTAGTATGCTGAAATGCAAACTTACGCGCAGTTGGTAATTGTCTAAAAGTATGTCATATATGATGTAAATTGTATATTGCATTCAATTTAGCATTATTCTGTAAATGTGGAACTAATATGCATGTATCCATGGACTTAGCTACCGGAATGATTGGTTCTACACTAGTGTTACTGACAGGTGTAGAGTTCGATCCACCGTTTACTTTTTTCAGGAGGTAACAATTAATGACCAACAGAGTACACATCTACACAGTAATGCTTCGATTATTACCTAAAAAAGCGACGATTTTATTGGCAATAGCCACGTTAAGCACTTCGCTGGAGGGCATAGTTAATGCAATATTGATGGGTAGAATCTCAAGTACATTTGGAAATTCTAGTTATCACAACATTATTCAAACGGTATTATTTGGTCTTGTAGGCTACGTAATTACTTGGTCAGCAATGTACTTTGCAATGAAGCTTCAGAATAATATTATCGCAAAAGTTGATGTGAACATCACTAAAAGATACTTTAGAGACATTTTTGTCCAGCCTAGTAACGACAGAGCATCATCAATTTCTAGAATCCAAAATAATATTAAGTTAATTGGCGATAATTTTTATCGGAAAATTTTTTCGATTGTCCAATATGAGGCTGTTGCAACTTATCCGGCGGACAAAAACAAAAAATTGAAATCGCCCGGGCTTTGGTCTTTGATAAATCAATAATATTGGCGGATGAAATTACGGCAGGTTTAGATGAATATTCCGCACAACAAGTGAGAACTGCATTGTATTCCTTGCTTACCACAATTATTGAAAAAGCTCATCACATTGAACATGTTAACTTGCAAGAACTAGAAGTATATAAGTTTACAGATGAGGGCGTATTGTTGCGAGATCATTAGATGGCTAAATTTTTTCTAGCGTGGAATTTGGATATGTGTCTCAGATTGATTCCCACTACGTGTCTGGAACCAGTCTGGACACCGTGATGGAAGACAAGCATTTGAAGCCACAGTGCGAGCTAAAGTCCAGCCTCTTCGTTTCTCTACTTTTTAATCATCGAATTACTGAGGTTCTATTGTCAGTGGTATTTTTTCAAGGCTACTGCGGTTTGTGGTTGGCAACTGTTTTTCGCTAGTTTGAGTATTATTTCTAACTAACGGAGTGTCGGTAAATTGCTTGGCGGGCGCAGCCTTTACACCGCGACTGGGGGAATATGTGTGTAGCACATATTTCCGCTGAGGATAAGATGAGGAGTCTTAGGAATTTATTTCTTAGACTCCCAGCTTATCCGAGTTTGCCAAGACCGCACTTTGGCTTGGCAATGTGCTCCCATCGTGGTGCGCCAAGTAATTTACCGGCACGTAGTGGCAAGTCCACGTCAAACGAAATAGAACCCAGTAAATTAGCAACAAATGGTTCATTGAATTATCCGTAAAAAAATAATCTAAGCCAGTTTTACCTTGGCTTAGATTATTTGTCGTATCTGGATGCTATTTACACGCTTACAATTATTCAATTGATGAGCACAATCGAACAGCAAGCCGATTCCAAACACATGAATCAAGTGGCCTGACCTTCGCGAGAACGATTCTATATCACAGATATTTTAATAAACTTGCACTATGTCCCTATTGCTTACCGCCTAAACGACCACTCTTAATCAAGATAATTGATACCAAGCCACCAGCTAAAAGCAGACCCGCATCAATACGCAAGATTTCAACAAACCCGCGATCAAATGCAATCCGGACAATTTCTTGGATTTGGTGGGCGAATGGCGTTGCTAAGACTTGCTTGCTGTGTGCTACTGCACTTCCTGAGAATGGTCCAACCTTAACCAACACATTGTGCAAAGTCGTGATTAATTCAGCTGGAACATGTACAGCAGCTAAGTCTGGCATGTGTGCCTTTAGACCAGCTTGATATCCATCTGCTAAGCGTAAGCCTTGGAAGACAACCCCAAAACTCAGACCAACTTGCATGAAGGTTGAAATCATCCCTGACGCCATCCCCATTTGTTGGGGCTTAACTGAACTCATCGCAGCCGTCGTCATTGGTGGGTTGATTGAACCACTACCTATCCCAATGATAATGAATGCGGGCCACAATTCAGCAAAAGTTGCCGTCTTCGTAATCAAGAAACTCATGATTAACAGCCCACCACCAATGAAAAGCGTTGAAACAGCAAGCATGTAACCATGACGGAAACGGTTAGTCAACATCCCAGCCACAGGTCCTAAGACGAGTGACCAGCCTGAAATTGCGACTTGGCGCAAGCCAGTTTCCCAAGCTGTGTAGCCGGCATAGTTTTGCATGAACGTTGACAAGTACGCGAAGAACCCGTACAAACCAGCCCCCAAGAAGAAGGCCATGACAACCGCACCGACAAACGTTTGGGACTTGAACATGCTAAGGTCCATCATGGGGTTCTTAGCTTTCATTTGACGCCAGATGAACAAGATGAAGAGGACAACTGCGGCAACTAAGTACCCGGCCACTTGCATGTTGCCCCAATCCCAAGTTGCGTGCATTTCCTTTTGTACCAAGCCGAAAACCAATGTGAAAATGGTTCCCGCTGATAAAAGCATTCCTAAGAAATCAACGCCACCAGTTGCGTGGTGTTCTTGGGCACTTGGCACAAACATCAATACCAAGACCACAGCAATGACCCCTAATGGCAAGTTAATTGTAAAGATTGATTGCCAGTTAAAGGCATCCGTTAACCAACCACCAAGTAATGGACCGGATGCCGTTGAAAGACCGATGATTGAACTCAAGATACCAAGGGCAATCCCACGTTCTTTGTTATCAAACGTACTACCAATAATGGCAAATGACAAAGCCATCATCGCTGAACCACCAACGGCTTGAATCGCCCGGAAGATGTGCAACCAACCAATTGTCGTTGAGGCAGCATCTAACCCTGACCCAATCGTAAAAATAACTAAACCGATTAAGAAAATTAATTTCCGTCCGTATAAATCACCCAGCTTTGACCAGATGAGCAATAATACTGAAAAGACGATGGTATAGGCTGAAATCACCCATTGTAAATCTGAGTATGATGCATTCAAATGTGCTTGAATACTTGGCAGGGCTACATTAACCACAGTGGTGTCGATTAGTGACATAAACACACCCAATGAAATGGCGAGTAGCGCTAGCCAACGTTTTGGATCACGTTGCGTTGGTGCTGTTGCGTTTTGCATTATTATATTTCTCCCTTATCTATGCACTTAATTGCTAAATCACTAAAATTTTAACCCGCTGAACTTTCCCGAATTCACCGCAAATTTTACGTAATTATCTGCAATTAAGCGTCTTCTCCTTGATATGCCACATAATCGGCGTCTTCATTGACGCCTTTTGCTTTATCTGGCATTGCTTCGTACATTACTTCAAATTCATCAATCCACTTCAAATCCGCTTCAGCAGACATGATATGGTGGCGATACATTTGCGTTGCGACTGGCACAAAACTGGCATCGCCGTGTTTTTCAATCAATTCAACCGTTGCTTCTAGATACTGCTTGATTTCGTCGTTTTTTTCAGCACGGTACGCCTCAATAACCACGTGAGCAAGCTTTTCGCTTACATACTGAATCCCGCCAAATTTGAATAAACACATATCGTCCATGTGCGCGCTTGGCTTGATTGGTTCGCGCATCAACTCATCAAACCGTTCGCGCCCTTTTGCCGTAATTTGCTTCAAATTTTTGCCGCGAGCATCCAAATTTTCCGTGGTTTCAATCAACCCTTGTGCTTCCATCTTATCCAACAATGGATATAGAACACCAAAACTGACCTTACGATGGGCACCTAAAATGCGTTCCAACACGAAACGCATCTTATATGCTGAGCGGGGCGCATCTAACAATTCTGCCAACACATATAATTCGTACATCTTTTTCTCCCTTCTTTTATATCTTTTAGATACTTTTGAGTTCATTTAGAATATCGCTTTTACCTGACCGCGTCAACATAATTTTGTATCTTTTAGATACAAAATATGTTGCGCACACAAAAGCCTGAAAAATCGGGCAAATTTATTTTATGCACTCACCCTATAACACTCAGTCGCAGTGGGTGAATTAACTAGATACTTCAAAAAGGAGTAGTAACTTGTAAAAACACAAGTTGCTACTCCTTTTCACACGTATTGAACTTATTTGGTTAAATTTTTTCTAGCGTGGAATTTGGATATGCATCTCAGATTGATTCCCACTACGAGGCTGGAAACAGTCTGGACACCGTGATGGAAGACAAGTATTTGAAGCCACAGTGCGGTCTTCAAATGTTTGCAAAGCTTGCGTTAACGCGGTAACCATCTTCGCAAATCCATAATCAGTAACGAAACCCGTTACTGATTATGCCATCACGGTGCGAACTAAAGTCCAGCCTGTTTCCAGCCTCTTCGTTAGTTTGCGTAGGCATTCTGACTAGTAATATGCCGTAATCCTTGTCGCCGCAAGTTTAGCGGTAATCAATAATTCCACGCTTATCTAGCGGAGTGACTGAAAATCACTTTGTGGCCGACAGGCTTTACACCATGATGGGACGAACCTGACACCACGTGTCGGGTTTGTCGCTGAGGGTAGATGAGCAGTCTTTTGGCTTTAGCCATTAGACTGCCAGCTATCCCGAATTGCCCAAGACAGACATTCAGCCTGGAAGGCTAATCTAATCGCGTTAGGATTAGATTCAGTATTTTGTGCAACAAAATGCTGGAATGTTTTGCGTTGCCGGTTCGCAGGCATAAGCAAGTGGCTTGGGCATGTGCTTCCATCTCGGTGCACAATGTGATTTTCAGGCACGCAGTGGCATCATACATCTCATCTCATTTTATAAATTCCACGTCAGACGAAATAGAGCCACTTATTTTTTCAATTCTTCCACGCTACCCAAGCCTTGGGCCAATGCCAGTTTTGCTTTCGCTGTATGTGCATCAATCGTTGCCTGAGTCTTAGCGCCAAAAGCATAACTAACATATGCCCGTTGCCGTCCGGGTGTAATTGCTTCGAAATGGTCTTTTTCAACTGCGGTCAGTAATGCGATAAACTCATCGGTACGATCGACAAACTGGGCTACTGTCTGTTTACGCGCCGTTTTAACTGTAATAACACGGATACCAATCATCGTGAAATCATTGTTTAGACTCACCATTTTTGAGAATTTTAAATTAGTTTCACCAATTTTCCCATCCAAATGATTAATACCTAAGAACGGAAAAATATCGTCACGCCCAAATTTCGCCGTATATTTTTTCGAGGCTTTTTTAGGATAAGCAAAATACAGATAACCCTCATCACTAAGTAGTTGCTGGCTTACCACGTTTTGAATTGCACCGACCATTTGAGCCAAATAATACACAAAAAAGATTAATAAATCAGCCTTTTGCAATTCATTTTCGTATGCTAAACCCTCAAATTCCTTCATATCAGTTGGTACATCCATAATCACTCGGGTTGCGTATTTATTAAGTTTTAATTTTTCAATTACCGTCGCCATGGCGTACTCCGTCTATTCAATATCCAAAATTGCCTTGGGGGTATCAACAATGTAGGTCGCACCGGCTGCTTCGAGTTCTGCTTTGGCGCCGATTCCGTAATTCACACCGAGGGTATCCAAGCCGTTTTCGCGCCCACCGATAATGTCATTATCCGTATCGCCAATCATCAGTGCCTTGGATTTATCAACCAACCCACTCTGAGCAATTGCGTATGCGAGCACCTCCGTTTTCGCTGCCCGTGAACCATCCAAAGTCGCACCGTAAACGCCATCGAAATAGTTTGCCAAAGCAAAATGTTCGATAATTTCGCGAACGAACACTTCGGCCTTACTTGAGGCGATATAGAGGTGTTTCCCATACATTTTGAGGAGACTCAAAGTATATTCGATATCTGGATAAATCGCATTTTCGAATTTCCCCTTCTCACCAAAATACTCCCGATAGACATCAACTGCATGACGCGCGGCGGCTTCATCTAAGCCCCAGATTCGTTCAAACGAGTCTAACATTGGTGGCCCAATAAATGTTTGCATTTCTACACGTGACCGGTGTTCCAGCCCAAGCTTTTCAATCGCATAGTCTAATGAATTCAAGATGCCTTCTGCAGAGTCAGTAATCGTTCCATCCATATCAAAGAAAATATAATCATATTGGTTTATCATGGCGTGTTCCCTTTGTCGTTTTTGTTATTTTATCGTCTGAGTGTCAAGAGTCATTCAAAAATGTATGATACTGGGCAAGCTGCTGCATCAATCAGCTGCCTTTTTTCGTCAAATAGATTCTTCATTCGATCTGATTTTTCGGTTCCCGAAGTCCCAAATGAATAGGACGTTATTCTGCGTTTCTAAAAAACGTAACGTAAATCTTGAATTTGTGTCTTGTTGATTGAAGGCTGGTAATCACAGTCTACGTTGACACACCTTTTTCATTTACTAAACTGTCGCTAATTCTTGATTATGATTGCATGTATATCAAAGTTACGCAATAAACCTATGCCCAAGTTTCTGGGCATCATAAGCGAAAGTCCGGAAACCAAGCTACTATTATTACATAGCGAGGTGCGAACCATCCTGATATGCTAACGCGGTTTCTAAGTCACGTAACAGCACTGGCGCAAAAGGCATGGATCCTAATTGTTGGAGCGTCTCAATAAGTGTTTTGTGCTTTAGTAAACGGTCGGTATTATGGTGAGAATCTTCATAATATTCCAGCATTGCGCCATACAGTTCCAGAGATAAGTAAGGAAAAACGTCATAGTTGGGGTATTTTAATGCAAATAACTCATCGAGCATTACGTGAGCATTTGCATAATTTTTGTCAATGATTTGCATGCGTAATATATTGGCGAGATTTTGATAAGTAGCTTGAATATCTTTTCGCCGTGTATTAATCGCAGAAGCTTGGGTAAGTATTGAATTACGGAGTTCAAAGGCACCTTGCGAATCAAATGTCCAAGTAAAGAATGACAGCATCACATACTCATACGAATACCAGTGTTCAACGGTAAAAAGGTACTGTCGCATTTCTACAGCAGCTGGCGATTCACGATCAAAGTTAGATTGGTAACCTTGAATCCATAAAATAATATGCCAGTACCGAATGTAGTTAGTAAGCTGATATTCGATTTGGACAGTTTCGAGTAGTTGACGTAATTTATCACTATCCTGTTTGGAGTATGCAGCTACCACTTGATTACGGTAGTCAAAAGATCTGACAGATAATTCATCTGCGTCAGATGTATCAAGCATCGCCCCAAGTTCTTCATACTTGATACCTAACCGGGCAATTAAGGCAAGTAGGTTAGCTGAATTGGTATCCGAATTGCCGTTTTCAAAAGCACTGTAAGCATTGCGACTCATAATGCCCTCGTAAATTTGAGCTGCAGTAAGGTGGCGATTCATTCGTATTTTACGTAGTGCGGGTCCAATTTGCATAGTAAGTATCTCCAAGTTTATTAATTTCATTGTAGTTGAGTAATTAAATAAATACCAATATTTTTCATGAAACATATTAGCCATATAAAAAGAAGTTTAAAGGAGGACAAAGATGATGGACGAACAAGTAATTAGACAAGGGTTAAACGGACCTTATCGTCAAATATATGATGCGGTAAATGGTCAGGAAGAATTATTCTGGGAGCTTGTCGAAGAGTTTAGAGGCTTACAAGTAAACTTTCCGGTACGCATATATAGCGCAGAAAATGTGGCACATTTAATCCTTAATGAGTACGATGGAACAAATTCCATTAGTTTAGCTCAACGTTATGGTTTCTCAAAGCGTTGGGTCGACAATGTCATTAGTAGTAACCAAGAAGATTAAGTCAATGGGAAGCTGGTTGTCAGTTGACATATATATCGGTTTTTTTAGAGAAATGGATAAAGAAAAGAAGCTAAAAGCCTTGATGTAATAAGGTTTTTGGCTTCTTTGTTGTTATTAACACTCATATAGCAGGAAACGCATGTATAGTGCTGGCAATACGGTTAATGGGATTCTAAATTTGATGCAGTTGTTTGAGTACCCAGTCTGGTTCCCACTAAAAAAAATTTCGCAAGCATGTTGGCAACTTTTTATCCGACGCCGTCAGTATTCTTTTCCAAGAACGTCGCTAATTCTTCCGGTGTTTCTGGCTGGTTACGTTCAATCCACTCAACGATGACGCTCGTTAAACCGGTTGCGTGATATTTGACGTAATATTGCATCTCGCGTTCGTTAAAATTTTTCAACTGTGGTTTATTACTGGATAATACCGCCAAAACTTTCGCAATATTGTCGCGTAACACGGTTTGCTGATTTGCACGTAACAAAAGATTAATGAAATCGGCATGGTCACTCAAAAAATGCATATAATACACAATTGCTGCATAAAAATCCGTCGTCTGTAGGTTTTCATCCTGCTCTAATTCACCCACCAATTTATTCATTTCCGTCGTTAAAACGTCCGTGATATTTTGATAATGCCGGTAAAATGTCATCCGCGAGATTCCCGCCACACGGGTTAATTCACTCACCGAAATATCCTCAAATGACTTCTTTTTCAAAAGCCGTTCAATTGCGCCCAATAAATATGCTTGCGTTCCATTAACTTCACTCGCCATTTACACATTCTCCTCTTTTGTCACATTCTGCTTTGAAGCTATTGTACCTTTTAACTATCAAAGTTACACTTGTCACATCTTGAAATTAGTTACAACTGTAACACCATAATTTACTAAACGCAATTAATGAGCTAAGCGAGTACGACTGATAGTTTCGTACTCAACTATTAAAAATGAGGTGAAAAATTCATGACACTACCAAAAATCGTCGCTATTACCGGCGCATCTAACGGAATGGGCAAAGCCGCCTTAGAATTATTCGCTGCCCAAGGCTGGATTGTCTATGGCGGTGCTCGCCACGTTGAAAATATTCCCACTGGCACTAATGTCCACGCACTCAAGTTAGACGTCACTGATTCAACTTCTAACCAACACTTCATTCAGACCATCTTAACTGAACAAAATCGCATCGACGTCCTAATTAATAATGCCGGTTACGGTGAAAATGGTCCGATTGAAGATGTTTCGCTCGCCAATGCCCGCAAACAGTTTGAAACTAACTTCTTTGGCGCGGCGGAATTAACCCAGTTAGTTTTACCAACGATGCGTGCCCAAAAATCTGGTCGAATTGTTAATATTTCATCAATCGGTGGTGATGCTTATTCCCCACTTGGTGCCTACTACCACGCTTCAAAAGCCGCATTACAACAATGGAGCGACACCTTAGATATCGAAGTACAACCATTTGGCATCCGCTCAATCATTGTCCAACCGGGTGGTACCCAATCTGCTTGGGGTGCAACAGCCATGGAAAATGTGCGCAAGAATTTGCAGCCAAATTCACCCTACGTTGATTTTGTCGATTTAATGGGAAAATCTCTCGATTCCGATGCCCAGGGTATGAGCGCAACCGTCGAAGATTTAGCAAAAGTCTTCTATGCCGCCGCAACTGATAGTAAACCAAAGCGCCGGTATTTCAACTCACTCAGCGATCGCCTTATCGTTTACGTTGCCCGCGCGCACCCAAAACTTTTCCGCAAATCAGTTCTTAAGACTTTAAAGCGGTGGGGCAAAGACGTGAAGTAAGTCGGGAAACAAATTTAGTTTAACTACAAGCTGGCGACATTTTTTGTGGGAACAGCGCATTTTTCACCCCCTACATTCATATATTCCCACTTGGACATATGAAAATACGTACGATAAATAACCGCAGGAATTCCAATCAGGAAATTTCTGTGGCTATTTTTATTATATTCGGCCGTGAAAGGAAGCGGGTCAAAAGACGGTTATATCAATGGTTACAGTCCTTTATCGCACGTTAACAAGCACTTAAGGAACAATCACAATTCGCTTGCCATGTTGTTCTGTATTCCATGCTGTTTCAATATCAGCCAGCGCATGCGTTTCAATTTCCATGCTTAATTTGCCTTGTTGTAGCATTCCCCAGATTAACTTAGTCCCTTCAATCCGGGCTTCGGGCGTTGCTTGTGCGCCCATTCCGTAAATTTCAAGACCAGAAGTTAGCAAGCTTTGACCCGTGATTGCGGCAGTCTTTCCAGCTAAGCCGCCAATCAACACGAAACGAGTTCGCTTACTTGGAACGCCCATGCCAGCGGGTGTAAAGGTGCTAACAATCAGTTCAGCTGGGTGTCCCCAGAGATAATCGAGAATTACATCGTAGCCATCACCAGCTTCATTCTTTAAATCCGCAACAACGTTCTCATCTGGCTGATCAAGATTAATAAACGCATCAGCTCCCAGTGTCAGTAATTTTTCGCCCGATGCGGCATTCCGACCAGTTGCGACAACCCGGCCGGCACCAAGATTCTTGGCAATTTGAACAGCCAACATCCCAGAAACACTCGTGGCACCATTGATCAACACGGTTTCACCGGCTTGGAGTTTGGCAGCATTTTGTAATGGCACAAGTGAGCTTAACGCTGCCGATGGAATCGCGGCAGCTTGTTCTGCGCTCACGCCCTTAGGAATAGGCGTGGCGAAATTTTGTGGTATCACCACCGTTTCCGCCAATGAGCCAAATGGTGGCTTTATGCCGCGGATATTCACAAGCGTTCCATCTGCAAGCTCGCCAATTCCTGTGTACCCAACAACTGCTGGCAACTTAGGATAGAATTGTTTACTAGCAAAGTGAATTCCAGATGTAATTCCTTTGAGCGCGTAATCCAAAACGACTGCCTTTACCTTAACGGCAACTTCGCCCGCATTTACGCTCGGTGTGGGAAAATTTTCGTACTTTGGCGTATCACCTAAATTTTTAATAACTGCTGCTTTCATATAAGGCCTCCATATCGCTACTTTACTAGCATTGCGCGTCTAATTTTGTTAAAATATATCTAAGATGTCAGTCTCTGACATTTCGCAAGTATATCACTGTCAGTTTCTGACATCAAGGGAAAATAATAAATAAAATTATGACTACAAGTAGAGAAAAATTAAAACGTGCCGCCGTCGAATTAATAACGAGCCAAGGCTATCAGCATACAACCGTCCAACAAATTGCCGACCGCGCTGGCGTCACTGAACGTACCTTCTTCCGCCAATTTGCAGATAAAAGTGAAGTCTTTTTCGGGCGTACAGATGAATATGTCACTACTCATCAGCAAGGTCTTACACAAAGTACCGCCACTACCGTAATGGGAAAGGCTATCGATGCTTACTCATTTATCGCCCAGACAATGTTTCAAGATTTACACGCCGGTGCCAAGAAACGTAACGAAATTATTCAATCGGAACCTGATTTACAAGAACGCGAACTCCTTAAAGACGAATTCGTGACTAATCAATTGGCCCAAACTTTGGCGCAAGAATTCGAGCCCGTTGCAGCGACTTTAGCGGCGAAAAGCGCTGGGGTCATTTTCCAAGTTGCTTTTAAACAATGGCTCAATAGTGATGGAACACAATCGTTGGCAACCGTTTTCGCAATTATCGTGACTGCTTGGAAGCAATTACGCTAGTTTAAATATTTTAATAGCATCAAAAACTACGTATACTACCAACTATTTTTAATTTAGTTTAACTTCTACAACAAATGGCTTATCGTTCGTACTCCACTCACATTCGTACATTCCATTCTCTTTCCATTGGATAGTTCGCCTTTTGGTTATATGTGAAATAATTATCTTGATTAATGTACGCATTTTTACATTTACACTTCAGTATTCCTGTGCTTAAATGAACGTATACCAAAAATTAATCCACGTAAAAGAAAGAGGAAGTTAAACATGTTTAATACTATCGATGAAGCATTAGCAACACTCCGCAATGGCGGTTACATCGTTTTGGCTGACAATGAAAACCTTGAAAATGAAGGTGATCTTGTGGCGTTGGCTGATCGTATCACTCCTGATACAGTTAATGACATGTTAGGAACAGCCCGCGGTTTGATGTGTGTCGCTGTATCCAGTCCCATTGCTACTCAGCTTGAATTACACCCCATGCTTGAACATTCAACTGATCCAAATGGTACGCCTTTTACTTTTACAATTGACGGTACATTAGCCGCAACTGGTGTTACGACCGGTGTTAGTGCATTTGACCGGGCAGCTTCATTGAACAAAATTGCCAAGCCAACCGCCAGGCGCAGCGACTTCAACGCTCCGGGGCACATCCAACCATTGATTGCCCAACCTGGATTGCTTGCTGAACGCCAAGGCCACACTGAAGGTTCCGTTGAACTTGCCCGTTTGGCCGGTGGAAGTCAAGCCGCGGTGATCATCGAAGTTTTACAAGCAGACGGTCACATGATGCGTCGCGATGGCTTGCGCGAATTAGCTGATAAAAAATCCGTTCCGTTTGTGACAATTGAACAAATCATTGCATACGTTAATGAAGTTGAAACTGCTACTGCACATGTTTAATTTTTTGAATTAGAGTTGAATATTGTTTTAAAACACTCGTAAAAATCCACGTGCGAAACCTTTTGTCGCACGTTAATAAGCCTGATTTCTACCTTTGTAAGGAGAAATCAGGCTTATTTTGTGGGTTGGAAGTTATGTCCCTCCCCCGTATTTACTGGCAATTAAATTTATTCAGTGTATGGCACTTTGTACTCAGTAGCCCATTCCTTGGCAATCTCAGTAAAGGCCGCATCTTTAAACGTATACCAATCTTGATCAAGCTTCAGTTTGATTACTTTATCCTTAAACTTCCGGAATGCGCCTTTGCCTTGAATTGCATCATCTAATTCTTGAGCATACGCGATTTGTGAGAATGGTAAAGTATCGATAAAATCTTGCATAATGCCATATTCATCAATATCGTCCCCACCAGGCAACTCAACCCAGGGTTCCTCATCCTCAGGTAGTGCTAATTCATCATATTCAAAACTAATCTCACCTGTCGCTGGATTAAACCAAGCACTATGTTCATCATCGGCAAGGTCCATGTGTTCAACAACATCTTCCAATTTAACGTTTTTCATATTAATCCCTCAAATCGCTTTTTATTTTTATTTAAGTATACCTTATAATAAAAAATCACACGCAGGGAATCGGCTGATTTTTTGACTAACTTTAAGCTAAGTATGGTTGCAAATTTGCTAGCACAATTTCAAAACCGGCCGGTAACATGTGGGCACCATCAACCGTCAATTCTTTACGCAAATTGCCATTATCATCAGTTAACCCAGCATTCACATTAATAAACGTCAAACCGTTATCCGCCGCCAGCTGTTCAACTTTAGCATTGTATTCAGCCATGCGATCATTGCCACGGCGTTGATTAAGTTTTATATCATCAGCATCCTGTCCAAAATCAACCTGATTCGTTGGATAGTAAGCCATCACATAAACTTTTGTTTCCGGGAGTTTAGCTTTAATTTGTCGCATAATTTCAGCATAGTTAGCTAAAAATGTTACTTCTGGTACCTTAAAACCAATATCATTTGATCCGATATTGATAAAAATTTTACTGGGGGCTAAATCAAAAATTAATGTGTCCATGTGTGCCAGCAAATCCGCGGTCGTTGTTGCCCGCACGCCACGGTTATAAATGGCTTTATCTAACCCCAAATCTTGTTCTTGCTGCATCTTTTCGATAGGGAAAATTTCCATCAGCGATGAACCGACGAAATCAATTTGGCCTTTTTTAGCAGTTTTATTGGCTTCAGCATACTTCGCACGTAAGCCGGCTTGAAATTCGACGATTTTAGGATTCATTGTAAGTTTAGTTGTTTCTTCTGTCATAATTTTCGCCTTCGTCTTTTCTTTATTTTACGTTTATTAAATCCATTTAGTTAGTATCACTAACTGTTTGCCACTCTACACTTATTTAATTAGGGTGTCAAACAATTAGTGCATCTAACTATAATTTGATATACTAATTATGAGGTAATATCATGACAGAAAATAATGCTACACTTATCAGTTCACTAATCCGTGAAATTAATATAAAAGAACAAAGTGTCCTGAGCGCAAAATTAACCGATTTCGGTGTCACACCCCACCAAGCAATTCTCTTATCGCTAATTGCCAATAAACCCGGCTTAATCCAAAAAGACATCGTCGACATTATGCAGCGCAAAGCCGCAACGGTCTCCGCTTTCTTGAAAAAACTCGAAACTGATGGTTTGCTCACCCGAAAAATTCCAGCAAATAACACCCGCAACAAAGAGCTTTTCATCACTGATAAAGGTCAGGTTGTTGTCGATGCCTTCAATGCTGCCCGTGAAGATGTCTATGCCCAGTTAGTCGCCCCATTGACCGCCACTCAACAAAACGACCTGATTGAACTTTTACGCGCGATTAAATAACAAGATTTATACATGAAAAGCGAGTCTCACACCTGATACTGGTGTGAGGCTCGCTTTTTTGACGATTTTTAACAGGTACATCATGTCTTAGTCTGATTCTTTATGTCCTCGCAAAGCATGCAAACGATCAGCCACTGCTTGTTTCTTTTCTTTCATGTCTGCTGTTGCAGAAGTTGCTGATTTTGGATATTTTGGTGCGGTTTCACGCGTACGGTGTGGCTTCGTAACCAGATACGCCATAAATTCTCGCTCAGCCAAGAAACGAACTAACCCATGGGTGAATTGCGACTTAAAATCTGGTGCTTTAACCACCACCGCATAATTGGTAGCTCCCTGCAAAATATCCTCGTACTTAACACCTTGATTTACTAATCCGACTAATTCGATTAGCGCGTTTTTTTCTGAGTTAGCATCAACCCGAGGGTAAACAGATATTAACTGGCGTAGCTGATCTTCAGGATTATCCATTCCATCATATTCAATCGCCGTAATCACTGGTGCGTCTGCTGAATTAGTCCGAAAACCAATTGCAACTTCAACAACTTCACGACCATTCAATATTGTCTGAATCTCGATTCGCATATCCGTTTTGTGTTCAACTTCGCGAACTGCAGTTTTTAAAACTCGTTGGTTAAAATTCGACCACGCATACGTTGTTCCTTTTTTCAGAAAGTAGTTCATGATTTCCGCAACTGTAAAAATAACTGCCCCCGTACCATCATTTTGCCCCGCTGCGTTTATTGCTGATTTCCCTAACTGAAACAAGAGCAAAGCGTAGCGACCACGAATATCAACTTCTTCACCAAGGCGATAGCTTGTAAAATGTGATCGTTGATTTAAGACATATGGCGCCAAATCAGGCTTTAAGCGTAACCGGACATCGTTCTTTTTGTGTTTACCAGCAACATCATCAACTTTAGTAGTGTACACAAACATCTCATCAAGCCACGAAACCGTTCGCTCACCCTCATCTTCAACAAACGTCACGGTCATGCCAAATAGCGACTTGATTGCCTCTTTCGTGGAATTAATATTCGCTGTACCTTGCCCAAATTTTAACACCCGATTCAGTTCGTTAATATTAGTCCAGACAGTGTCAAAACCTTCATCATCCCGATTGATTTTGGAAATCAGGTAGTCCACGATCTTGATTTGTTTATCGCTCAAGTCATGCTTTGATGTCTGAATCATCGCGTTTGACTTGGTCGTTTGCCGTGCTAATTGGACTTCCGCCGTCTGGACTTCCACAACTTCAAACAAACTCTGCTGATTATCACTTAATCTCGTAACCTTCATTGGTACCTCACCGCCTTCCCGTCATAACTCATACAACAAGTATAAACTGTGCTAGCTTGAATCAGCAACTCACCCAATTCTGTATGTATTTACGTTGTCGTTTCTATATTTTCATGTATTTACGTTATTTTTCGGCCGTATTTTAGTTATCGATTCCTCAACTATATGTATTTTAGTTGCTCATCCGCGCCCATATGTAACTAAAAAGAAACAAAAAGTCGTTTTATATAACGTAAATACATATTTTACAAGCAGTGGTAGTCATATCCTGTCTAGGTAAGTGATTTATTAACGGGAACATTGTAATTACGTTGTCGTAACTAGCAAAACATGTATTTACGTTGCTTTGGCCACATTTTTAACTGTATTTACGTTGCCCTTCGTCAAATTTCCTGTATTCTTGGAATTTTGCATGTATTTATGTTGTCTTTACACATGTTCACGTTACCCATATCTCCGATTACGTTATTTTTAATGGTAGCGGTGTTGCAGTTAACTGTACTTATTGTATGCTTTAATCCGTGTATCACCTGGTACTTCTACGTTTTAAGCTTGGTTAAATAAAGAAATATATAAATATTAAAATATAAAAAAGCCATAATTTTTGGGCGCCTGAAAAAGCCTGATTGGTCGCCTCAACGAACAATCATAGTTTTATATTCACATTATTAATATCTTTTTGTTGACATTCATATTAACATTGTTTATATTAACTTCAACACATATAAACATTATGAATATAAATTGGAGAAAACCATGAATTTGAAAACTCGTGTTTCGATCGTGGCATTAGCATTGGGAACCTTCCTAGTAATGCTTGATACCACAATTATGAACATTGCTCTACCTGCCATTAAGGCTGGCTTACACGTTTCTTTGCCTGATTTATCGTGGGCATTGAACATTTATACAATTACCTTTGCCGTCTTGATGATTCCGCTCGGACGACTAGCGGATATTTCCGGTCGCAACAAACTTTATCTTTTAGGTTTAATCCTATTTGGCACCGGCTCACTCGCCAGTGGGTTAGCCCTGAATGTACCAATTTTAATTGCTGCCCGTGGATTACAAGCAATTGGTGGTGCGATTGTCTTTCCGGCATCAATGACGATTGCCTTAGGTTTAGTTGACATGCAATCACGCAGCAAAATCTTGCTGTCACTTGGTATCACTCAAGGTTTAGCCGCAGCCCTCGGGCCTACAATAGGTGGGATTATTACCACCTATCTTTCATGGCGGTGGGTATTCTTCGTCAATGTCCCAATTGTCTTGGCGTCAGTCATCCTAATTGCCATTAACCTCCCCTTGAAAAACGAAAGCCACGTTAACGGCAAAATTGACTGGCTCGGTTCCCTCTTTTTAATGATTACGCTTTTCAGTTTGACGCTTGGTTTAATCCAGGGAAATGATTGGGGTTGGAGCTCAGTTCGCATCATTGCATTGTTTGTCACTACTGTCATTGCCCTGCTTACCTTTATTATTTATGAGCGCCACGCCGCTTCACCAATGATTAACTTTGAACTATTTAAAAATCGGAACTTCAATGGTGCCGCGCTGACCATGACCTTGGTACAATTATTTTTAGTCGCTGTTATGGTATTATTGCCAACATATTTAACCAGCGTACAAGGTACAACTGAGTTCAAAGCCGCTTTACTAATAACGCCCGTTTCGCTACTCATCTTCATCATGGCACCGCTTAGCGCATTATTGATGGAAAAAATCGGTGTGCGGGTGCTCTTCTTAATTGGTTTTATTAGTTTGGCAGTCGGTTATTTCTTGCTCTGGCACTTAGATGTGACAAATGGATACACCCAATTAATTATTGCTGATGTTGTTATTGGCTTTGGGTATGGTGCCATTGCTGGTCCAATTACCGTGATTGCTGCATCGGATTTCACTGGCGAACTTTTGACGGCATCTCAAAGCGTTATTGGGGTTCTCCGCCAAATTGGTTCCGTTTTGGCAGTCGCCATTTTTGTCTCAACCTTGACGACCAATTTAACTCACGAAACGACCAAATCAGAACATTACGCTGACACGCAAATCAGTAAGTTGGCTATCCCAACTGCTGCGAAAACGACGATGACAAAGGCCGTTCACCAACAACTTGCAGCTGGTAAAGCCAATTCGAATAACAAGCCAGCAATTTCCAAAAAAGATGAAGCACAACTCGTTGCAACGAACTATCAACAAGTCCTGAAGCAACAACATTTACCAGCAAATGCCCCAATTACGGTTACGGCAGCCATTCACGCCCAAGTTACCAAACAAGTGCACGCAACCGTCACCAAAATTAATCTTGCCGTCGCTCACACAGCTACCAGCATTGGTAACCACGCTAAAAACAACGCGCAAACCGCCTTCTTGAGTTTGTACGGCATGGCACTACCCGTAGTTATTGCTTCAATCTTAGCCACCTTCATTTTCAAAGGAAAAAAGCGCAACGATAAAGTGAGCACGCTTGCGTAAATCTATGTATAATGTGAATATGAAGAATTCAAATGAGGTGGCAAAATGAAAGGTAATGATATTGTTTTAGGAATTATTAAGGAACGGCCGCGAACTGGTTACGAAATTATGGAACAATTCAAAACCGTATTTTCGATGTTTTTTGACGGATCATACGGCACTGTTTATCCAACATTAAAGCGCCTTGAAGGCTTGGGCTACATTGAAAAAGAAACCATTGCCCAATCTGGTAAACCCGATAAAAACGTCTTCCACATTACTACAGACGGTGAAGCTGCTTTTCAAACTTACCTTGTCTCAGCAATGACCCCAGATACTTTGAAATCAGATTTCATGACGCGCTTGTATTTTGGCGAATACTACGATGAAGCGGTTGTAATTAAACAAATTACCGAGCAAATCAGCAATTTGCATTCATACCTCGACAACATGGATGATGTTTTTTCGACCTGGAGCTACCAAATGTCTGAATCCCAAGTCCTGGCATACAATATCGGTCGCAAACAAAAAGAACTCGAAATCAAGTTACTTGAAGAATATCTAAACAAATAAAACCATTGGCAGTGGGACAAAGGGCTATCTGTAGCCTTTTGCCGCACGTTAACAAGCCGGATTTCTCCCTTACTAAGATAAGGAGAAATCCGGCTTGTTTTGTGGGCTGGACAATTTATGTCCCAGCACCAATATTTTTTTACTATGAGTGCCTGTATTAATTATCACCAAAAATCCGTCATATTATCGATGACTTGCATATGTTCAACGCCTAATTCAACACCATTACTGATCATTTCCTTGCCGTCTTCAACATCGCTCTTGGAAATTTCACCAGCCATTTCCATAAATTTCAAAAACTTTTTCATCGATGTGCCAGCACTTTTGACTTCCGCTGGACCATACGCAATCTTACGAGGATACCAATCCATCAAAAATTCCATAACATCATCAGCTACTTTTAACGGCGTTTTAATTGTGTAGTAAAGTGAAAATTCATCAACATACAACAACACATTATCCGCATGTTTATTGACTACCTTCTTACTAAGTCCCTCTGATTCAGTTAAGTAGCGTTTAAATTCAGCCAACAAGATTTTGTTATTGGCCTTTACTTCGTCTGCGACCTTTTCATACCGCATCTCATAATCTTCGAGCAACGACTGATCATCTTCATATTTATCCCACTGATGGTAGTCACGCCAAGTTTTATTCAACTTATACGCATTTTTCTCAAGTTCCGTAGTATCTGGCACCACGATTTTAAGTTCCGCTTTAAAGGCTTCTTTAACCGCTTCTTTCGCATAAATATAATTTTTTTGCTTATACGGAATCTGCATCAAGCGGTCCATCAGGTTCACTTGCAGCAGTTCTTGTGGATTAATTAACCACCCTTCTTCTGAAATCAAAATCATATTAGTAATAATGCCTGTTACTTGCCGATTAAAACCCGCATTAACTTCCAGCCCACCCGCAACGGCAAAATATTTTTTAATATCAGTATCACTAATACCCGCAATTTTGAATGCGCGCTTAATACCTTCTTCAATGTAGGTTACTAAATTACCTTTATTATTAGCATTGATATCATATAAAACAACGGTCGCATACGTTGCATCATTCACTAAAATTAAAACCTTCTTACGGTTCACATTGTAATAGTTTGCATGCCATGAAAAGAAAGGATTGGCGGTCGCAACTACTTTCGCTTCGTTGCCATCTTCCACTTTAACTAATTTATTGAAAATTGGTAATGCCTTCTTAGTTGGATTAATAATCATAACTTCACCCTTCGCTGAACTACACGCACTTTCTAAAAACTCTTTGTAGATAATTTTACTTTATATTTTTGAAGAAACTAATAAATTTTTTTATTTTTCACGAATTAATTCTTCTATTGGAACTTGCCACGCATTTTTGTAATCGTAAATCTTGGCCACGTTCGCCAGCATTGGATGTACAAATGCTTCAACGGTAGCGTGGATCGTATAGATAAGATAATAGTTGGTAATCAACCAGTTATCAATCTCTAAATATACGTCACGACGTTCCATTTGCGTGGGCAAACTCTTATATTCCACTAGCATCTTTTCCAGTACTTTTTTCTGTTCGCTGACCAACATTCTTTGAACTAACAATGAGGGATTTTCCACGAATTCTAAATATGCCAATGCATCATCATTCACCGGTATATCCGCTAACATCACTAAGTCCGCATTCTTTTCCAAATAGTCGGTATAATACTCGCTTTCAAATGAATAATAAATCAAATTGATATTAATCCCAATACTTTTCGCTGCTTTTTTAATTGCATCCCCAAAAGTGACCGCGTCAATAAAAAGAGCCAATACAGCTACTGTTAGCGATTCTCCCGCATAATTAGACCGCTTAAGCGCTTCCTTTGCCCGTTCAACAGACTTCATTGCAACCACTGAGTCTTCCGCAAAGTAGTGGCTTGCTGGTCGTCCATGTAATCCATTCAATTTTGTGGCGTCAATCAGTTCATATAATGCTTCGCGCACATGGATATCTTGAATAATCGTGTTACGATGCATATTCGCAATTATAAATTCAGCCCCCTTATTTTCCTTGATAATTGTTTGGTATTCCACGTCACTAAAGTCATTTGGATTGTATATTTTATCCGCAATCTTCGGCAGATCAGCAACGTGATACTCGACGACATCGACCAAGGCACGAAAGCCAAAATAGTTTTCATTTGCGACCATTGAAAATACTTTGGGGGTATTACTTTTAAGCATAAATGGGCCAGTACCAACCCAGTGCCCTGGGTCAAAGGGAATATCATAATCAACGATAGTATATTTCTCATCTACCAAGAATCGCGCGAACAGATACTCACTTTGGCTGAAGGTAAAGCGTATTGTGTAGTCGTCAACAACTTCAATATGTTGAAGATTTTCTAGTTGCCAAAATGATGAACCATACTCGTGTATCACACGTTGCATGGTCAATTCAACGTCATGTGCGGTGAATTGCTTGTCATTATGAAATTTGACACCCTTTCGCAAATAGAACGTCCAAGTAGTCGCATCAGAATTACTCTGCCAGTGGTGTGCGAGATTCCCGACTAATTCGCCATCTTCAAGATTAACTAGTGTATCACCTATTTGCTTAACCAACATTGCCTCACGATAAATCGAAACGCTTAACGGATCAAGGCTAGTTACCGGCCGGCTTGAGATTTGGCGTAGAATTTGCGTAGTACCACTAGCAGGTTGAAACCCGAAATTTTCTTCGAACGCTTTATGAAAAGGATATAGCCAACTGGTAGGTAGATCCAATTGCATGATGAATAATAGGGCTCCGCTATCCTGTAATTGCAGTGCCCGCTGAATTGTCACTGTGACTTCATCTTGAAAATTACGTGTGAAATCAATCACTGACAGGTGCCCACGGCCACGCCCGGGGTGGTAACTTAGTAATTTCTGTTCCTGTAATTTCGCCAAGCGTCGGCGCGCTTGCTTGCCTGAGATAAACCAGATTGCCTCCAAGTCCGAAGTTTTGAATTTAATCTGCTGACCAGGTAATGCAGCGCGTAATTCAAAGTATGCTTTATTCATCCTATCTTCTCCATTTTAAAGTGGCCATCATTAGCCTATCTTGTCCGTTTTTATGTAAGTGTCCCTGTTTTATTATCATAACAGATAGTAAATAGCTAAAGGTTATAATTACACATCACTTGGAAGCTTGATGATAATCGCGACAACTGCATTTACCATCATACAAACATTGCATCTAGTTAAAAAATAGGAGAACCCGCATGAATATAAAAGGCTATTACGATAACGTCACTACTTATCCGTGGGGTAAAATTTTCTATGATATCCTATGGCAAGAACTTGAACACTTTTCGTTAACTGATAAGCATATCCTTGATTTTGGAAGCGGCTTTGGTAAAACAAGTAATCACTATGCTGAACATAATGATGTTGTGGCATATGAGCCGAATACAGATGAATTAGCTATGCGCTTTTCCGATAATGAATACACTCAGCTGTCTGGTAACTTGAATGCTTTTCAAAATTCCTTAAGTAGACTATATGCTTCGTTTGATATGATTTTCATCCATAATGTGCTTGAGTATGCGGACAATCGCGAAGCAATAATTACGTCATTAAGTAAATATCAAGGCTCCGGTGGCTTGGTTTCAGTCGTGAAGCACAACCAGGCTGGCCGAGTAATGGCAATGGCAGTCTTACAAGATGATCCAGCACAAGCACTTTCAGAGTTGAATGGCGGCATTGGCTCATCAGTAAATCATGGAGACATTCATACTTATGAAAACGAAGAACTAATTGCTTGGATGACCACAGCGGGTTACGAGCTTGTCAACATTACTGCTATTCGTAATTTTTATGCGCTTTCGCAAAATAGTGCACGAAAATATGACACTGACTGGTATGACAATATGATGCAGCTCGAACTCGCCGTGTCGCACCGGGAAGAGTACATTAAAATGGCTTTTTTCAATCACTTGATTTTTCGTAAATTGTAGCTACAAGATTTTAACAGAGTATCCAACGCGGGCACTCTGTTTTCATGTATATAACCATTAACACAAAATGACCGGCTTACACGATTAACAGTGAGTCGGCCAAAATTTGAAATTATCTCAAACAAATTTGAACTTTTTGTTATTCGACTTTTCCAATTGCGTGCAATAAATATCCATATACATGAAAAAACGACAATTGACTAAGCAATCGTCGTTCAAATACTCAAAATTTTAATTTTTCCAAATAACTGATTTAATACTCGCCCTCGAATGAATATTAAATAAAATTCGTAAAGGCTATTTAGCACCACCATTTGAAAAACGTCTGACATTAAATTACTACAGCAATATCATAGTCAGTAACTTCGGCCCAATATACTTTCATTAGCCGTTCAGCTTCGGTCAATTTTTTGATGATTTCGCGATCGTGTAATTGATTAATTTTTATAAATTCAGTCATATCACTTAAACTATTGCCGTTCAAAAGAATTAAGCTAGCTTGATTTGCGATCAATAATTCAATTTGTTTTTGAATAAAGTTACGCCTTTTTTCAAGATATTCTAAATCTTTGACCATTTCGACATCCGCTTCATTCAGTTTTTGGCTAAACTTCATGATGTTTTGATTTGCTTCAGTCAATCGCTTTTTCATTTCAGTGATGACTTGCTCTTGTCGTGCCACCAATTCCGTACTTTGTTGATAGAAAAATTGATGATATGTGTGTTGCAATACATATGGTTCCAAATCATCGAATACATTAGTTGCGATTGCTAAATTATATTCCTGTTGAATCTGATCAATTAAGTCTTTCACAATTTCATCTCGATACGCTGTAATGGTACATCTTTCCTTACTTTGTTCTCGTTCGAGTCTATCCAGATATTTTCTAACAGCTTCAATTTTTTGACTCGCATTACCACCAAAATTATTTAAACCGACATAATCAAAATTACCATTCTTAGTTGAAGCTAAATATAACCCTTTATTTTCCCATTGTAATGGATAAAGTGTGTATTCAACATCATATATGTTATATAAAATATCCATAAATGAATCCCGCAAATTTTTTTCTTGCTTAGTTAGAACCCCATACAACGAGAAACTAATTTCTCTATTGAACTTGATACGCCATTCATTAAATGCCGTAAGTTCTTGATGCAGCAATTCATCTTTTTTGGGACTGCGTGACTTGTCGACAGTTAAGTAAATTATCGCAATGTTATCAAAAAAGTGAGCGATATTTTCAAAAATATTTTCGCCTTTATATTTCCACTTTTCGGTGCTGATTTCCACGCTATCATTATCTGATTTGTTGAGCAATAATTCGTCGAGTGATGTTCCAAACAATCCAGCTAAGCGAATGGCACTTTCCAGATCGGGTATCGTTTTACCCGTTTCCCAATTTGAAACAGTTTTACTACTAACCAATACTTTTCCAGCTAACTGGTCTTGCGTTAACTTCAACTTTTGACGTTTTATTTTAACTATCTCATTGAATTTCATTTGATGTGCCTACTTCCGTTACTATGTAATATCGTTACTACGCTAAGTGTATTACGTTATCACCAATCCGTCGATAGAAAGACATTGCTAGTTATTTTTGGTCAAAAAAGCAGCTAAAATCGGCTAAATTTTTTCTAACGTGGAATTTGGATACGTGTCTCAGATTGATTCCCACTACGAGGCTGGAACCAGTCTGGACACCGTGATGGAAGACAAGCATTTGAAGCCACAGTGCGGTCTTCAAATGTTTGCGAAGCTTGGTTCGCTAACGCGGCAACCATCTTCACAAATCCATAATCAGTAACGAAACCCGTTACTGATTATGCCATCACGGTGCGAGCTAAAGTCCAGCCTGGTTCCAGCCTCTTCGTTAGTTTGCGTAGATATTCTGACTAGTAATATGCCGTAATCCTTGTCGCTGCAAGTTTAGCGGTAATCAATAGTTCAACGCTTATCTAGCGGAGTGACTGAAAATCACATTGTGGCCGCCAGGCTTTACACCGAAATGGGACGAACTTGACACCATGTGTCAGGTTTGTCGCTGAGGGTAGATGAGCAGTCTTTTGGCTTTAGCCATTAGACTGCCAGCTATCCCGAATTGCCCAAGACCGCCCTTTGGCTTGGGCATGTGCTTCCATTTCGGTGCACAATGTGATTTTCAGGCACGCAGTGGCATCATACATCTCATCACATTTTATAAATTCCACGTCAGACGGAATAGAGCCCTAAAATCAGATTACCGACCATTCTAGCTGCTTATCTTATCGTATGAACTTCCATATCACAAGTAACTACGCTTAATTTCCAACTTGCGTTTCACGTGAAACAATATTAATTGGCGTTATATCCATGTGCTCGGGTATCTAATACATTCTTCCAATGACTTTCTCGTTCAAGGGCATCGCGGTGCCCAATTTCAGTTTTTGGAAAAATTTCAATAAGACTGTATCGAAAATTTTCTCGAATATATGGAAGCCCATCTTCAGCCACAATTTTTTGAAGCTCTTTGTTGGGATACTTACCATTTTCGTCCAATTCATTTTTATCGTAACCAGCTGTCAGATAAGTGTCCCAGCGTCCATACACTCCCTCATCACCAGTCGCCGATCCTACATATAATGTGCCGGTCTTAGTATCAGTTATCACATAGACTCCGTAAACCGCGGACAAAGCTAATTTCCACTCGTTACTTGAAATGACATTTTTCAATTCATTGTACTTCAAGGTAATTTGATTGTAGCCAGGGAACTTTTTCTGACTTTCTTTGTAAGAATAATCAAGGATTGTATCAACAATCACATTTTTCGCCTTCTCATCCTTATAAATCCAGTTTCGCGTCTTGGGTTTGTTTACAATCAATCGATTAAACAACCCTTTAACTTCTTGTACTGGTTTATTATCCGTTGACCAAGTGACATCAGGACAATCTTGGTCGGAAATATTGTGCCCTTCTTCTACAAAAACCTGCATTGCATCAACAAAAAGCCATTTGTCTTGGTCAATTTGAATAAAATGTAAAACAATATCATTTACTTGTTGTCGTCGTTTCCCTTTTTCACTATATGTTGAATTCATCCAGTCATTCAACAAGGGATTATCACTTAGATACATATCCTTAAAACTGAGTTCTGTGTTGTTATACTCAAAATCAGTGTTGAAGCGCGCTAATACTCGCTTAGTCCCATACTTTTTCTTCAATTCATCGATATGCAAAATCGTGTCTAATGTTAATTCTTCCATGACTATTTTCTTTCTGTATTAGTATGCCGATACCACATTCGCAGAACCAAAATAACTTTGATTCGTCAAAAATGTGGTTGCTTCGAATTCACTGTTAAACTTCAAAGCATTAAATTTATCAAAAGTTAAATCTGGGGTACCAAAACTTACACCAGTCACATATTGTCCATTAATTTCAATTACATACATTTTATTCACCATTCCTTTTTATTATTGCAACGTCGTCTGCTTCTACTATTTATTTTGGCGCTTCATCGTTATATTTTTTCTTGCTTCGTTTTACCATTCGTTAGTCCTACATTGCGAAGTGATTTTTATCACCAATCCTTTGAGATAACTATTATTATCTCAAACAAATTTGACTTTTTTATATCCCGTGTAATTTATATCAACATATTTTATGCTAGACCCCGGAGTTCACTTCAGGTCACGCACATAAAAAAAGAAACTTTCTACTAGCAAGAAAGTTTCTTAATAAGAGTATTCGATTAGTACTTTATTATTTTTGCTTGAACCCATTATATGCGCTTCGTCCTGGTAGCCACCAATTTAATCGACCAAACAACTTAATCATCGCCGGTACCAGACTTAAACGGACAATAAATGCATCAAACAAGACACCAAATGCCAAGACTAATCCGATTGATTTTATCGTTGGATCGGCCGTGAATACAAAGCTCCCAAAGACAGCAACCATGATCAACGCTGCCGTAATAATTACCGGACCACTTTCCTTGACCCCAACTTGAACTGCTTTGACATTATCACCAGTTAATAAGTATTCTTCACGAATCCGATCAACCATGAAGACTTCATAATCCATCGCAAGACCAAAGAGGACCCCAATTGCAATCACGGGCAAAAATGCGAGTAGTGGTGCAGTCCGACCGATACCAAAGATATTTTTCAAAAAACCGTCTTGCATAACTAAAGTTGTGAAACCAAACGTTGCCAATAGTGATAAGCCAAAGCCAACCATAGCGACAAATGGAATCAAAACTGATTGAAAAACAATCAACAGCAAGATAAATGCCAAGACAATCACAATGAGCGCAAAAATAGGAATTGCCTTGTTCAACTTATTCACAATATCAATATTCACCACATTGGTACCAGTCAACGATAACCGTAGACCAGTCTCATCTTTGAGCGTTGTGCCATAGTCACGCAACCGATGCACTAATTGACTCGTTTTGTCTGAAGTTGGTCCCGTCGTTGGAATAATCATTAACAGCGCGTATTTACCATTGGGACTCAGCTGAGCCGGTGTCGCCATTGCAACTCCCTTAGTCTGATTTAAATCACTAGTAATCTTTTGTAAATCAGTTGGCTGCATATCCTTCGTTGTTTTAACGACCCCAATAATTTGGGCATTGATTCCGGCGCCAAACTTATCGGTCATAATGTCATATGCTTTACGCTCAGTCATATTAGCTGGCTTCGCCGCATCACTTGGCATGCCTAAGCGCATATGTGTTGCTGGCACTGCTAAGCCACCTAAGATTAGAATACCAGCAATCGCGACAACTGCTGGCCATTTCACGATTACATTAGCAATCCGACTCTGCTTAACTACTTTATGCGATTGACGTTTAGGTGCTACTTGCTGATGGAACAGCGAAATCATCGCTGGTAACAAGGTCAACGCTGAAAGAATGGCAAATAACACGCTAATCGCCGAGGCTAAGCCCATCTGTGTCAAAAAATCGATGCCAACAAAACTCAAACCAGCCACCGCAATCATCACTGTGACGCCAGCAAAGAGCACTGATGATCCCGCATAACCAACCGCATTACCGATTGCCTCGACGTAATTATCCATATGCTGCTTCTCGACACGATAACGATTAATAATGAACAACGCATAATCAATCCCAACTGCCAAGCCAATCATAATAGCTAAGGTTGACGCAACTTTAGCCACATCAAAAACATTAGTCCCGAGTGAAACAATCAGCAAACCCGCGCCAAGTCCAATAATTGCATTTAGAATTGGTAGCCAAGCCGCGGTAATTGCTCGGAACAATATCAACATCAGAACAAACGCAATCCCCATGCCAATTATTTCAGAAGTTCCTTCCGCCATTGGTTTAGATACTTGGACATTACCGGAAAATTCAACTTCAACTTTGGCAAATTTCAAATTATGCTTAGCAATTTTTTCCAGCTTAGCAATTTGGTCATACGTATAATGCCGGGCCTGCTTGCTGAATGATACATCCAGATATGTCGTCGTTAAATCTTTACTAAACACTTTCGTTTGATAAGGATTGGAAACACCCTTAATTGATTTGTTCGCTGCTTGCAAATCAGTAACTGTCTTGGCCACCGTCGCTTGCATCTTCGGAGTCATCAAAGTTGTTTTATCATGAGCTTTGATGACAATTTTCAAACTACCATTACTGGTTTTTTGACCAAAATCTTTTTCCAACGGTTTTTGAATCTCCGTCGAAGGCAAACCTGAAATTTTTAATTCCGGATTAAAGTTCGATCCCACTTTGGCAAACCCTACGCCTAAGCCAAGCATCATCACTAACCAGATAATAATTACTGGCCATTTATGTTGGGCGACCCACGAACCCCATCGTTTCAATACTTTTTGCATTAATAGCACTCCTTTTCACATTTCGAATAGCTACTAATTTAATAATTTTCTGCCAAAATGTATACGTGCAAAAGTAAGACGGTGTATAGTTAACCTACACATGGAGGATATTGTCGATGAAAACAGACGATTTACGGGTCCGACGCACCGAAAAAACGCTCAAAGACAGCCTATTAAATTTATTACAAAGTAAATCACTCCGGCAAATTACAGTTAACGATATTGCCGATGCAGCAATGGTCCACCGGACCACTTTCTACGCCCACTACACTGATAAATATGCCCTATTGGAAAGTATTTTCGATAGTTACTTCCATAATTTTAACTTCACTGAATTTGAAGTTACACCATTCAAAGTCATCATTGCCGAAGCGATGCAGTCAATTTCCCACTTCGATGAAATCTACAATCACCGGCAAGATGATGAATTTCAAGCATTGCTCGTCCAATCATTTATCAAGCAGTACCGGCAAGCCTTTTCGGAAAATGACATTTTGCCCCTCGAAAAATGGTTTGTAATATCCAAACTTTTTGCCATTACCCAATGGAATAATCAACCTGGTATCCAACATGATTTACGTACTGATTACGCGCTTCTTGATAAGTTATATCAGCAATACAAGTGATGTATTCCACCATTTCTGATTTCTTGGCTGTTGTACGAGGTACATAAACAGATTCAGGGTTACAATCCAAAAGCACTGCGATATTAATGTCGGTATCAGTTGACATTAATATCACAGTGCCTAGTGCAAAATACTACTTACTAATACAAGTTCCTTACGTTCCCAACTTCGAGCTCGCCAAACTAATAAAAATTCGCTATACTGTTAGCACATAAGTATAGGGAGAATATAATTTATGCATTTGAAGAAATTGCTATTCACATTGGTCGCTTTGTTCACGATTGGCGGCACTTTCATATCTACTACACCAGCCGTTAGTGCATCTGGTAACACCATTTATGTGGTAACCACAAGCACCCACTTAAGTGTGAAAGATCACCGTCACCATGTGTATTGGTATAGCTACAGTCGCTTACGTCATGCGCAGCCACGCACGCCTAAAAGCCACATTCACAAATTTAGCTTAGCGCATGCTCGAGCTATGCATTGGCAACACTCCGCACGCGAATAGATTATCTTCATCTATAGGTCATACTCCACATACCGTAAGCAGTCATGACATGTCAAATATTGAAAATACAAAAAGACGTCGCAAACTAAATTGCGACGTCTTTTTGTATTTCGAGTGACATGAAACATACCTAATAAAATGCTCAATCACATCACTTATGATACGGACTCCCCGCATTAATCATATAAGCCCGATAAACCTGCTCCGTCAACACTAATCGCATCAACTGGTGGGGCAGTGTAAACCGGCCAAAACTAATTGCGGCGTTGGCTCGTTTGTTGACGGCGTCGGCGGTTCCGAGTGAACCACCGATGACAAATGTGATGTCGGAGTGACCGTATGTCGCTAATTGGTCGATTTCGGCGGCTAATTCTTCGCTTGAGCGTTCTTTACCGTTAATTGCCAGCACGAAAACGTATTCGCGGTCTTTAATTTTGTCGAGAATCCGTTGGCCTTCCTTGTCTTTAACTTGAATCATTTCAGCCTCTGATAATTGTTCGGGGGCTTTTTCGTCAGGCACTTCGACAATTTCAAATTTTGCAAATTTGCTCAAACGTTTTGCGTATTCTTCAATTCCTTGTTTCAAATACTTTTCTTTTAGTCGTCCGACACCAATAATTTTAATATTCATCGCTATTTTTACCCCATATTTTCAGTGATTTTAGCAGCTACTAAAATCCAACATATTATTATTGCTTTCATATTACCACGTGAATGCGTTTTCAGGCATGTCAATAAATTTGCTTGAGTTATCCACAATTGTCCACACGAACACGATGTTTTGCACAAACGCTGTAAGTATTGCTGCATCTACATTTTACATACGAACACCGATAGTTATCAACAGATTACAAAAGTTATCCACAGGAGTATCAACACCCTCCCAAAGGCTTGTTCTAATCGCCTTTTTTATTACTCTGTTAATTAACGCACATGTTATCCCCCTCACTTATACTACTTATCCACAGTAGCGATTTTTTAGGCTGCTTGCACTGTGTTCGGTTTAGCAGTAGTTAACCCATTTTTGTACCAATTGTTCGCTTTTTTTACCTAACTATCCCTACTTTAGGCATTCTTTCCTGGTATCTTTTTGTGATTGTTCGTATTTTTGTGAAAATAAATTTAAGCAATCCTTAAACATTCGCTACTTCCTAAGAATCCGTTAATTTTTTTGTGCACAGCTACTACTCTTCGTAAAAGTTTACAAAATCTTCACATTTACCAGTTTTTGCATACTACAAGTTTGCTGATTACTACTTATACACACTAAATTAAAATGCGGGGTTTCCCCATGAGGACAGGGCTCCTGTGCGTTTATCAACTAGTTATCAACAACTTATCCACAGGTGTGGATAAGTTGTTCCTATATTCCTCTATTTTTAAGAAAAACTTATCAACTTGTGGATTATTCGCTTTTTCTTTTGTAATTCTGCTCTTTCACTACACTTCCCCGCCTGGTACCCATCGCCTTGCTTCGCATACGCGCGAAAATTTATCATCACTTTGACCATGCAAAAAAGGCTAAGCATGCTTCATCCTTAGCCCCCTTCATATTTATATTTAGTGTGGCCCGTAATTTTCTTCATCGACATAACTCAGTGAACTGAATTTGTTATATGACTTGATGAACAGCAGATTTGCGGTCCCACGTGAGCCCGAACGGTTCTTTTCGATAATAACTTCGACCGGACCCGCGTCAGTTTCTTCAGCGTCTCGGGGATCGTTATTGGTGTCGTCGGATTCATTATCACGTTCATAGTAATCGTCACGGTACAAGAATGCGACGATATCGGCATCTTGTTCGATTGATCCTGATTCACGAATATCTGACAAAACTGGGCGTTTATCTTGTCGTTGTTCAACCCCACGCGACAGTTGTGACAACGCAATTACTGGTGCATCAAGTTCTTTGGCGAGTTTTTTCAAATTACGTGAAATATCAGAAACTTCTTGTTGCCGGTTTTCGTGGTTATTTGATTCAATCAATTGCAGATAATCAATGATAACTAGGCCGACGTGACCTTGTTCCTTTTCGAGCCGGCGGACTTTAGCCCGGATTTCGGACATTTTAATTCCGGGAGTATCGTCAATGAACATCTTGGTTTGTGACAAGCTTTGCATCGCCACCATCAAGTTTTGCCATTCATCAGTATCCAAGTTCCCTGTTCGCATGTGATTCGAGTTGATACTACCTTCAGAGGCCAACAGACGCTGTACCAGCCCACTAGCACTCATTTCAAGCTCGAACATCGCAACTACTTCACCAGACTTCACAGCGGCATTCTGCGCGATATTTAGCACAAAGGCTGTTTTACCCACGGCAGGACGCGCTGCAATAATAATTAATTCTCCTGCGTGGAAGCCGGTTGTTAATTTATCAAGCTCAGGATAACCCGAAGATAACCCCGTCACGATTTCATTATTTTGCGAATTGGCTTCAATTTCGGCGAAGGCTTCATTCAGCACGTCTTTAATATTTAAAAAGTCAGCGTTCCCTTGGGTTTCGGCAACCCCGTCCAGCTTAGCCGTCAAGTTCGCCAATAAATCATCAGACGGATTTTCTTCGGTAAAAGCCTCAGTTATCCCCTCGGTCATGACTTCAATTGCTTTACGTAATGTCGCCTTTTCCTTAACAATCTGCGCATAGTAAGCAATATTAGCCGCTGTTGGTACGGCAGCGGCTAACTCGGCCAAATACGCCACACCACCAACATTTTCCAACGTGCCTTCTGTATTGAGCTTATCTTGCAAGGTGATGATATCAATTGGGCGTTGCCCGTCATCCAATTCTTGCATTGCTCGGAAAATAATCCCGTGCGCTTGGCGATAAAAGTCTTCTGGTTCTAAGTATTGGGCGGCTTCCGCAAGTGCATCTTGAGCGGTCATACTCAAGAAAATAGCCCCTAAGACTGATTGTTCCGCATCAATATTTTGTGGCGGAATGCGCATTTGGGTTTCTTCGTTATTCATGCTTTGGTCGCTCCTTAATTATTTATGTATTTCCAATTGGAATTGTTTTTAGCTATTATCAAGTACATTTTATTTACGCAAATACACAATTTTACGTCGTTCTACTCAATGTGTTTACGGGACTTTTCGGATAATACACACATCATATATTATAACACCACACTCACCCTCCACAACTGACACTAGATAAATTAAATCATTTCTCAAAATGTAAATTCACGAGTCTTCCATAAAAAATAAAAGACCATATTTAGTGTAACGTGGAATTCTCATTAAATCTGTACCCTTCGAATTGTCCGAAAACCATATTTCAGTCACAAACAAATTACCGCGGAAAAACGCAGATAGCAAAAAAATCGACAAGCTATATCAATAACATATCGATTTCACGAGGTAATTCTGATTAGTGCTGTTTTACATATTATAAATTCTTTGTAACTGATTGTTTAGAATGCTTTTTTATAGAAGATAGCTGCCAAAATCAACGCAAAAATAGCCAAAATAAAAGTGATTAGGTGAGTAACAGTTGCGTCAGTGAATAAAAGATATCCATTCAAACCAATGAGTACAACAAAAATAAAAAGAATGCATACATATAAAACAGAACCAATTTTTTTATTCAGATTATTAGATCCCATGATTAATTCCTTCCCTAATGTGCTAATTGTAACAGTTGTCGTTTCTACTCTACAAGGGTAACTATAGGAGCTATATAAGGCTAAAATTTTTCTAGCGTGGAATTTGGATATGTGTCTCAGATTGATTCCCACTACGTGTCTGGAAACAGTCAGGACACCGTGATGGAAGACAAGCATTTGAAGCCAAAGTGCGGTCTTCAAATGTTTGCGAAGCTTGGCTCGCTAACGCGGTAACCATCTTCACAAATCCATAATCAGTAACGAAACCCATTACTGATTATGCCATCACGGTGCGAGCTAAAGTCCAGCCTGTTTCCAGCCTCTTCGTTAGTTTGCGTAGATATTCTGACTAGTAATATGCCGTAATCCTTGTCGCTGCAAGTTTAGCGGTAATCAATAATTCCACGCTTATCTAGCGGAGTGACTGAAAATCACCTTGTGGCCGGCAGGCTTTACACCGAAATGGGACGAACTTGACACCACGTGTCGAGTTTGTCGCTGAGGGTAGATGAGCAGTCTTTTGGCTTTAGCCATTAGACTGCCAGCTATCCCGAATTGCCCAAGACCGCCCTTTGGCTTGGGCATGTGCTTCCATCTCGGTGCACAATGTGATTTTCAGTCACGCAGTGGCATCATACATCTCATCTCATTTTATAAATTCCACGTCAGACGGAATAGAGCCCTATATAAGTTAAAAAAAGTACCCGAGAAAATTTTTCTCGGGTACTTTTCATCAATTGTTATTATAATTCATCAACGTGTACGCGAATTGTTGCTTCCACTTGGTGGTGCAACTTAACGGGAACGTTGGTGTAACCCAATGCACGGATTGGTTGCTTCATGTCCATCTTGCGCTTGTCGATTTTCAAACCGAGTTGCTTGTTGATTGCTTCAGCCACTTGTTTTGATGAAACGGCACCGAATAAGCGTCCATCTTCACCAGCCTTGGCTTTAAGTTCAACCACTGATTTGTCATCCTCAAGCTTAACCTTCAAAGCTTGGGCCGCGTCCAATTCTTCTTGGGCTTCACGAACTTGGGCTTTCTTTTGGCCTTGTACAGCACTCACTGCTGAATTGTTGGCTTGTGATGCCTTTTTGCTCTTGATCAAGAAGTTGGCGAAACCATCAGGAATTTCCTTAACTTCACCCTTCTTACCACGACCTTTTACATCTTCAAGAAAAATAACTTTCATGTGTTTAATCTCTCCTCGTAATTTCATTAGACTCGGATTACCCGGCCGGTTCCTCGTATTTTCATTAGGCGCAGATACCCGACTGGTTCCTCGTATTTTCATTGCACTCGGATTATCCGATTGATTCCTCGTATTTGCAACGCATAAACTCACACTTATGCTAGTCTTCCCGTTGCAAAATTTCAAGTAATTTTGTGCGCACTTCGGTGACGGTTGCATCGCTAATTTGCGTAGCGGCATTCGATAAGTGACCGCCGCCGCCAAGTTCTTCCATGACGACTTGGACATTATCTTTACCCGTTGAACGCGCAGAGATACCGACTTTGCCATCCGCTCGTAGCGAAATTACAAATGACTGATCAACGCCAATCATTTGCAACAGCGAATCAGCAGCTTGGGCCGCGACAACGTTATCGTAAGCCTGCGTATCTTCACCCGTCGCAATTGCGGCATTGCCGAAGATTTCAACCGATTCAATCAAGTGATTACGTGATAAATAACTATCAACGTTTTCTTTCATGAACTGTTGAATCAACCCGGCATCGGCACCGGCTGAACGTAAGTAACTTGCGGCATCAAACGTCCGGGTCCCTGTCCGCAAAGTAAATGATTTTGTATCAATTTGAATTCCGGCCAATAAGGCGGTCGCTTCAATTCGATTAATTGGGTCTTGTTCACGGCTTTGATATTCGAACATTTCCGTCACTAACTCAGCGGTTGATGAAGCATATGGTTCAATATAAGTTAGCAAAGGATTTTGTGGGAATTCTTCGCCACGCCGGTGGTGATCAATAACCACGGTCCGACTACTTAATTTATTATACAACATCGGTGCCGCTGAAATCGATGGCTTCGAGTGGTCCACCATGATTAACAAGCTTTCTTCCGTCGAGTTGATTAATGACTCATCAAGTGTGACAAAAGCATTCCGATCAACTTCAATATTTTGCATCGTATCCAATAATAATTGGATATCGCTATGCACTGAAGTCTTATCTAAAACAATCGAAGCCGGCTTGCCATTCATTTGCGCAATCCGTCGTAACCCAAGTGCGGTACCAATTGAGTCCATATCTGGATTAGCATGGCCCATGATAAACACTTGATCCGATTGATTGATTAATTCACTCAACGCGTGAGAAATCATCCGGGCACGTACCCGCGTCCGTTTTTCCATCGGATTGGTCTTACCACCGTAGAAACGCGCTTCCGCATCACTTGATTTGACCACGACCTGATCACCACCACGACCCAATGCTAAGTCCAAGTTAGCTTGGGCTTGTTGGGCTAATTTCGACAAATTATCTTCATCGTAAGCAATCCCAAAACTCAAAGTAACTGGTAAATTTTGTTTTGATGTCGTTTCGCGAATTGTATCGAGGACTGAGAATTTATCATTTTCGGCACTTAATAATCCAGCTGCGTGACCTAAGACGAAATAGTGGGTCGCGTTCAAACGACGCATATACATCCCATGGGCTTCAGTCCAATCAGTTAACTCGCGCGTTACATATGAACGCAATGCCGAAGTTTCAGAATCATTCAAGCGTTCAGCAATTTCTTCATAGTTATCGAGCGAAACCATCCCAAATACTAACCGTTCATCATAGTAGCGTTGTTCAATCTCGGCGTAGCGCGTTACGTCCATTAAATAGACGACCCGCAAGTTAGATTGTACATACAGTGAAAATGATTTCCCATTCCACTTAACTAATGATTCTTCGTGTGAATCCTTGTGTGCCTCAATTAATTCGGCAAGCTCTGGATTAACCGCGGCAAGCTTGTTACCAATCAAATTATGGTCACCAATATATTGTTGAATATATGGATTGACCCAGCTAACATCATCATTATCATTAAATAGAATAATCCCCAATGGCATTCTAATTAGTGCTTCTTGTTCCCCCCGTTGAATTCTAAATGACAAATCGGAAATATATTGTGTTGAATCAGCGCCAATTTGTTTGAGAATTTGGATGATAAAAATAAAGGCTCCAATTTCCAAAATAAAAAAGACTAATCCAAAAATCCAATTAACAAAGAAAGCGGCTACTAAACCAATAATTGCCAAACAAGCAATAAAGATAAACAATAACCGGATTCGTACATTCTGTAAAAATTCTGGTAATTTATTGACATTGAAGAATCGACTCACGATTCATTACCTCATATCTTAAAATATTCTTAACATTCATTTTAACATAATTTTGAATGAGCTACCTGATATTGCCGATTTAATCGGGTTTATCGCACGAAATCTTCAAATTTGGTGACAAAAAAAGCATTCCACCGAAGTGAAATGCTTTTTATTAAAGACGTATATGATTAGTCTTCGGCTACGAATGGGAGCAAGCCCATGATACGAGCACGCTTGATAGCGGTCGTAAGCTTACGTTGGTTCTTAGCTGAAGTACCAGTAACACGGCGTGGCAAAATCTTACCTCGTTCTGAGATAAAACGTTCCAACAATTCAGTGTCCTTGTAATCAACGTATTCGATGTGGTTTGCGGCAATGAAGTCTACCTTACGGCGACGACGGCTACCGCCACGACGTTGTTGTGACATAACTAGTTCCTCCTGTTTTTAGAATGGCAAATCATCATCGGAAATGTCAATTTCTTGACCATTTGCAGCGAATGGATCCGCATTGTTGTTGGTAGTAGTTGAAGCGGTTGAACCGCCAAAGCTATTACCACCGAATGGGTTGTCATTGCTTGATGATGATTGTGACGGAGCACTGTTAAAGTTATTACCGCCGAAATTGTTATTAGCAGAAGAACTTGCACCATTATCAGATGAACGACGATCAGATTCTGAACGTGATTCTAATAATGAGAAGTTTTCAACCACAACTTCGGTTACGTAAACACGGGTACCTTGTTGGTTTTCGTAATTCCGTGTTTGGATACGGCCTTCAATCCCAATCAATGAACCCTTGTGGGTAAAGTTGGCGAGGTTTTCAGCTGCTTTCCGCCAGATAACGGCGTTAATAAAATCAGCTTCTCGTTCACCGGCATTGTTGGTAAATTGGCGGTTAACGGCAAGAGAGAATGAACCAACTGCTGTACCACTTTGGGTATAACGGAGTTCAACATCCTTGGTTAAACGACCAATTAATACTACGCGATTAATCATAACTTTAGTGCTCCTTTCACGTGTGCATAAATGCACCCGATAGAATTAATGAAAATTAAGCTTCGCGCTTAACAATCATGTGACGCAAGATGTCTTGGCTGATTTTAGCCAAACGGTCAAATTCGTTGATAGCCGCATCATCGTTTGCTGAGAAGTTGATTACACGGTAAGTACCTTCGTGGTAACCAGAAATTTCATATGCAAAACGACGAGTTGACCAGTCCTTTGAATCAGCAACCGTTGCACCGTTGTCGGTCAAGATCTTGTCGAAACGTTCTACCAAGGCAGTTTTTGCTTCGCTATCCAAGTCAGGACGAATGATGTATGTTAATTCGTAAGTCATGAACTGTTCTCCTCCTTATGGTCTAAGTCGACACCTCTTTGTGTGTCGAAAGGAAGTATCCAATACAAATATTGAATACTCACAAGATAATATACTAGCACCTTTAACAGAAGTATTCAACTACAAACGCATAATATTGGAAAATAACTTTCCCTTAGCGCCAACCAGCGGTATTCAATTGTGCCAAATGTCTGACTGTTCCATTTGACACCCTTACATTAATTAATATACGAGAAAAAATGTCCTTTCTCCGAAAATAATTTAGCGATTGGCGAATTTAGTTGTTTTCAGGATATAAGATACTGTCCTTAAAAGGTCCATCGCCCCAGATTTCAGCTTCTGACAGCGTAGTTTGAATTAATTCTACTGGGACACCCTTTAGTAAAATCATTGCACATTGGTAGCCGGCAAATGGTTGATATAAATCCATAATAATTTCCTGGCCAGCAAGATCACGCTGAATATCGTCCGTCACAAACGCGACATGCGACTCCGCTTGAATCCGGGCGTCCAAACTCGAATTGGGACCAAATGCATGTAGTTCTACAGGAATCCCAAGCTCATTTAATTGATCCAATGAGTACATATCATATAAGGAACTATATTTAATTGCCGGATCATCTTTAATCTGGGCGAGTGGTACTGGTTTGCCAATATGATGAAATTTCATGATTTTTGCTCCTTAAATTTAAACTAATTGATATTGAATTTCGCTTTGCGCATTCCCTTTTTTGGTGATTTTCAGTTGTTGGGGGATTTGGGCTTTCATCGAGTCGACGTGTGAAATCAAACCAATCATGCGCCCTTCTTTTTCAACTTGGTCGAGAACTTCCATCGCTTTTTCCAAAGTTTCACTGTCTAACGAGCCAAAACCTTCATCAATAAACAAGGCATCGATTTCAACACCCCCGGCGTGATTTTGAATCACAGCGGCAATCGACAGTGCAATTGACAGCGCTGCTAAGAAACTTTCACCACCTGATAAGGTTTCTGATGAACGTAACTCGTCGACATCATTATCTTTGATGTTAATTTCCAAACCAGTCTGATTTGCGCGACTCGCTTTTTCTTGCTTCAATTCAAATTGATACCGTCCGTTAGAGACATTCGTAAAGTAATGTACATTGGCATAGCTTAACACCTCTTGCAGGTAGCTTTGCAAGACATACCGTTCTAATGGTAGGTTTTGCCCATTTTTCCCGTTCACGGCATCGGCCAATAGCCCCAATTCAGCGGCTTGTTTGGCTTGTTCACCGAGTTGTGCTTGGACTTTTGCAATCTTGGCTTGTGCCGCACTAACTTGCTTCAAAGCTAATTCTTTAGTCATGACGACTTTATCGCTTGTTCCACGTGAAACATCGGCCGCATCCTTAACCATGCGTAATGCCGCTAAATCTGGTTTCGTTTTGGTAGCTAAATTGATTTGCAATTTTTCGATATTGTCATTAACCGCTTTGAGTTCAGCCTCATAATTAGCAATTTCTTTAGTCATTACACCGATTACGTCACGCCCAGCTAGCTCGACTAACCACGTATCTAATTGACTGCGATCAGTCGCAAACTCGGCCGCCGCAATTGCCGCGTCAAGCACGTTTTGGGTTGTATCGAGTTGTGCTTGTAGTTGCTTTACACTCTCACTATCGCTGATTTGCTGTTGCCGATACTTGGCGCTAGCCACTTCAAGCTGTTGCCGCTGAATATTACTAGCTTCGGTATCCTTCGTGTACTGCTCAACGCTCTTTTTTAATTCAGTCAGGCGTTGTTGATAAGCTGATTTTTCCAACAATGCCGGCGCTTGGGCTTGAATACTTGCTAGTTCAGCTTCAACTGTTTTCAGCTGGGTTTCGACAACTTTCACGTCACCATTGACTTGAACTTGTTGCTCGGTTAATGACTGACGTTGCTTCTCTAATGTCGCAATTCGTTCATTGATTGCTTTTTTCGCCGCCGTTTGTTCTTGCAAGGTATGCGCAAGTTCATTAATTAAATCAGTCCCAATTTCATTATCAAACACAACTGGCATCGATGTTGCAAAAGTTGCGTTGAACATCGCCACAAATGGTTCATACCCTGCCAATAATGCCGCGTGCAGTTCACTTTGCTTTGCGGTTAATTCAGCAATTTCATTTTGCTTAGCTTGAACTTGCCTTCCAACTTCATCAAGTTTCGTTTCAATCTTTGTGTATGCTTGTTCTTGTGTTTCCAAATCATCAATTGCTTGGCGAATTTGCGCATCGCTCACTTCGATGTGGTCGTGCATTTGCAATGGGTGTTCTGTTGAACCACAGACGACACACGCTTCACCGACGACTAATTCATTTTGCAACTTTTGAATCATCAGTTGTTGGCGCTTCGCCCGCTGTTCATCCACGTTGTTCTTTAAACCAGCTAATTGACGCGTGAAGTCCTCTTGACGTACTTGCATATCTGCCAACTTGGCTTGTTCATCCTGCACCCGTTTAGCTTGCTTCACCTCATCACGTTGCGCTTGTTGTAATTTCTGCCATTCTAACTGAATGCTATGCAACGCGGTTTGCTGTGTTTCAAGTTGGTCAAAGGCTTTAAGCGCATTTTGCTCAGTAGCCGTTTGTTTTTTATTTTCAAGCAATGCGGTGCTCGTTGTATCCAAGTTTTTTTGCTTTGCCGTTAAATTTTCGCCTAATGTACTAAATTCAGTGGTTTTCGCAACGCGCTTTTCTGCCAGCGGAATTAAGGTTTTTTCAATTTCAACTACCGCTTGCTGTTGCTTAGTGATTACTGGGCTTTGTTGCGTCAGCTCAGCTATTTTAACGCCAACCGCAGCTTGTTGCTTGGCCACATCAGTTAATTGCTCAGTGACCTTCTGAAGGGCGTTTTCTTTGGTCGGTAAATCTTTGCCTAGTTTCTCTAAATCCTGCACCAAACTCATTTGCTTGTTGGCCCATTCATAGTGTTGCAATTTAATTTTTTTCTCAGCAATTGCTGGTTGTTGGGCTACCAACTGTGTCGCTTCCAATTGATTGGCCGCCAATTGGGCAAAATCTTTATCCAAGCCAAGGCCGGCTTCGAGTGCTGCGCTGGCTTTGCTGGCAATTTTTTGATTTTCAACTTGTGTGGCTTTAGCGGCTGCCAAATCTGCTTGTTGCTCAGTAACTTCCAACGCTAACAATTCAACCCGTTCTTCCGTTGTCCGCGTGTTTTTATACTGGTCTTGTTTTTCAGCGAGCCATTCAATTTGATCAAAAATCGTTGTTAATTGCGTTTCAAATTGCGCTTGCTCAGCGACCATGCCTTTTTGCTGTTCCTTCAAGCTATCCATCACTTGCCGATATAATTCCGTCCCAAATAAATTGCGCAAGATAACTTCTTTTTCGGCACTATTCGCCTTCAAGAACTTTTTAAATTCCTGTTGCGGCAACAAAATTATTTGACGAAATTGCTCGGCAGTCAATGATAATAAATCCTTCAAGAATTCATTCACATCACTGATTTTAGTGTATGCCTCGCCAGTTTCAGTGCCTAATTCATAATCAAATTCGGAAACACTGGCAGTTGGTAATTTTTCCGTCGCGCCACCACCACGTTTGGTGCGCATTTGTTTGGGCTTGCGTTCGACACGGAAAAATTTGCCGTGGTGCTCAAAAATAAATACTACCGATGTTTCATCATCCAAGTTCGCAAAATCTGAGCGCATATCATCTGGTTTACGGCTGCCACTAGTTTCACCAAACAACGCAAAAGTCATCGCATCAAAAATTGTCGTTTTCCCCGCACCAGTTTGACCACTAATCAAAAAGAGCGGCGATTCTTTGAATTTGTCAAAATCAATTTCCGCATGGGCATATGGGCCAAAAAAATTCATATTCAGTTTAATTGGTTTCATGTTCTAGGCCTCGCTATCTTTCCGAATATCAATCAGCGCCGCTTCAACCCATTTCTGTTGTTGCTCCGTCAGTTGCGCAGGATCCATCATTTCATTATAAAAATCACCAATTATTTCTTCGGGACTTTTAGTTTTGGCAACGCGTTGCGCTAATTGTTCCGTCGCTGCTTGGGTTTCATCCCCTTGAATGTGATATTCCAGTTCCACGATGTCGCCGTAAATATCTTCAAGCTGCTTGCGGATATTCTTGCCCGCTGGCCGACTCGTCAACTGAATGCTGTAGAACGCTTCCCCAGGCTTTGGTTGCTCACTATAAAAATCGCGATCAATAAGCTTTTCAAAATCACCCCGCAAGACGATTAAATCTTTGGATGGGGTGATTGTTTTCCACGTAATGCCAATTTCACCAGTTGTTGGAATATCAATAATGTAGACACCCTTCTCGTTCTTGGCTTCCTTCGTGTTGAATTTCACCGGTGAACCACTGTACCGGACAGTCCGCGTTGGCGATGCTTGGCGTAAGTGCAAGTGCCCCAAAGCAACATAGTCAAAATTCTTAAATAACCGCGCTGGCACTGTATTCAATCCACCAACCGTTGAAGTTGTTTCTGAGGTCAATTCGTAATTTTCATTATCTGTTCCTTGAACATTGAAGTGGGTAACTAAAATATGACGCTTGCCGGGTTCAAATTGCTGCTCTAAATCTGCTACCACGCGCGTCATTGCTTGTTCAATCGTCCGCATCTCATTACTGTCGATTGAAATTTGGTAGTACATCCGGGCATCTTGCGGGTCAAAAAATGGGAGCATAAAAATTTGTACGTCGCCGACCACCACGTTATCCGTGAAAGCTTCTTCGACCTTAGTATTCAAATGCAAATCATTTTGCTTCATCCACTCACGGGCAAAATTCAAGCGGGTCGCACCATCGTGGTTCCCTGAAATTGCATAAATTGGATATTTATCAGTAATATTCAGCTGTTGCAGCATTTGATCAAACGCCTTAACGGCCGCGGTTGAGGGAATCGCGCGGTCATATAAATCCCCCGCAATTATAATACCATCAACCTGTTCAGCGGCAGCGATGGCTTCAATTTGCTTGAAAGCATCTTGTTGGACATCTAGTAAATCAAATTCATTTAATTGTTTGCCGATATGCCAATCAGCAGTGTGGAGTAATTTCATCTGGTTAATTCTCCTATCTCAACGTGTTCACAATAATTAATACTTTAATTCTAGCATACTAAACGATATCAACCCGCCTCCGTATATTTAGCAAATATCCCCTCTCCTGTCAGACTATGCACTTCAAATATACGCAAAAGGCGCCAAGTCAGTTAGCTTTTACCTAACTTGCTTGGCGCCCTATAAAAACTGGCTGATTACCGGCAAATAACTTCCGGTCGTGACGAATTCCTCTATTCGCGGAAACAATCTAATTCAGTTCAATAATTTCATCGAAATACTGACTATTTTCGGCATGCATCGTGTGACTTATCATTAACAAAGTTAACTGATCATCATTCAATAACAAATTTTCAACCATAATTGCATTTTCCTTATCAATGGCTGAGGTCCCTTCATCTAAAATTAAAATTTCCGGCTTCCGCAGCAATGCCCGCGCAAGCGCAATCCGTTGTAACTGGCCACCAGAGAATTGATTTCCTTTATTTCCGAGTTCTCTTGTTAGAAAATCCGCTGCTTCTGTTGTATCAGCTACCAACCCGACACTTAAGATTACTGCCGCTAATTCTTCATTAGAAAATTCATTCACTAAACTAAGATTTTCGGCAACGGTGCCATGAATAAATTGTGGTGTTTGATCAATATACATTATCTTATCCAGCAGATACTTTTGGGTGAGGTCATGATAGTCATTACCGGCAAACTGGAGTTTACCAGTATAGTTACCGTAATAACCGGCTAATATTTTCACCAAAGTTGATTTACCACTGCCGCTTTCACCGACTACTAAATATTTTTGACCTTCTTTTATCGCCAGATTTAAGTCTGCAATTATTTCATTGCCATCAAATTTATAACCTAAATTTTGAACACTAATAAGCGGCGTTGCGTTACTAGCAATTACATCACTACTTACTTCATTTTGCTGTTGATTTTGATAGTTTGCAAATTTATCAAAAATCGGTTTAACTCCACTGATCATTCCTAGATAGCTACTCATATTACCCAAACTATTAAATATGGTTGCTGACAAGCCACCAACCGCTGCAATTGTTCCAATTGGCACAACGTGGTGTAATGCTAATATCCCCGTGATTCCCATCAAACTTACTTGCGCAACGACATTTAGTAAAAAACCAGTGGTCGCAATTTTTGATTGAACCTTTATTCGGTTAACATTCGCAACATTCAGCTTATTTGATGCGGCAACAATTTTTAACGTAATTAAGTTTAGTGCGCGAAAAGTATATAACATGTTAAAGCCCGCCAAAATATCTTCAGCACTATCAACAAACTTTTCATTTTCGACCGTTAATTTTGCCGTCACCTTTGCTAGAATTTTATTAAAAATTCTTGGGACAACAATTATTATGCCGGTAAAAATCAATGCGGTTATGGCTAATACCCAATTATACTTTATCAAAGTTATTAACGATAATATCGTGCCAACAATCCCTTCCACAACCACAAAGAACATACTCATGCCCTGATCTTTAATTGCTTCAATATCATTGTTCATCCACGAAACGTATGCCCCAACCGTCCGTTTATTATAGTGTTCCCGCTGATCTGCGATAATACTTTGCGTAATTTTTGCCCGAATCTGCGTATTAATGTGCTGCAAAACTTTTTCTGTATAAATCAATTTAAAATAAGTAAACAAAGCTACTAAGAGCCAGCTAAGCAATAATAAACTCGTCTTAATTTCAAATTGGCGCATGTTGAATTTAATTAATTCATTAATCATTTGCGCATTAAGCACCGCACTAAAAACGGTCAACAACTGGACAATGACAATCACCAAGAGCAATAGCAAACTCTTCGTTTTATTTTTTAAAATAAAATTTCCAACGCTCATGTTACTCACCCCTATTCAATCTTTCCGCCGCTAAATTTTTAATAACAAATATAAGCATAGTTCATATATTAAAAAATTTTCATTTAATGTCGTATATGACACATTAATGTTTTTTGCATAGATAAACCAACTAAAAATTAATATTGCCCTGGCACTGCAGATTCTTAGTTTGACCTTTTTGTCGAAAAAAATAGCACCCCCACAAAAATTGTGAGCTGCTATTTCCAATATTAAATTTTATTCACCGTCAGTCGCATCACTGTCAGTTGCAGTATCGGCGTCATACGTGGATAGAACCATTTCTTCACTATTAACATCATCGGCGTCATATTCTATTATTTGATTATTATTAAACAAATAAATACGATCGGCAATGCGATTAGATAACGCCATATCGTGACTCGTTATTATCAACGTTTTACCTAATTCTTTATAAGCTAATAATCTTTTACGTAGAAAGTCCACATGGAAAACATCTAGTCCGAGACTTGGCTCATCTAGCAACATAATATCTGGCGAAATCATATCAAGAATTGCTAAATCCAAACGTTTTCTCATACCTGTGGAAAAGCCTTTAACTAAGCCAGATTCCTGTTCTAATTTATATGCTTGTAAAATTTGTACTATTTCATCTCCACTTTTGTTTAGCTCAAAAATGTGTTTAAAATAATCCATATTTTCCAGTGCAGTCAGGTATTCAATGGTTATGCTCTCTACCGGTAATAAAAATATTGTTTTCCTCATTTCTTTAGAATATGGAATGGTCATGACGTTTTCATCAATTATCACATTACCTCGATCAAATTGATTCAAGCCCACTAAGATATCCATTAACGTGGTTTTACCAGCACCGTTTTTACCAACAAAAAAGAAATCTTATTACGTGGTATTGTAATACTAACTTGGTCAAGAACCAGCTTTTCACCATACGTTTTTACTAAATTTTGTATCTCAATCATTTGGTTAACACCCCCGCGCCTATACCAACTAATGATATAATCATCCCCAACAATGGCGCCCAAATTAATTTTGTTTTTCTCATAAATGGCAAATACACAATAAACACTTTGCCAAGCCATATCAGAATTAAAATAATATTATAGAACGAGTTATTAACTAACTGGATAGATTTATCAAATACAATAGTACTAATGACTAGTGCCACAAAATATATCAAGTTAACAAAAGTTAAATTATATACAAAATCTTGATTACTTTGTTTTGCTGCAATAGTTTGCAATCTAAATCTTTTTTCAATGTTTGTCGATACATTTAGCGCAATCATTATAACCCACATAGTCACGATTAAAACGAGTATCCTGAATCCAAACTGTATCACTACGTTGTTATACAGTTGAAATACGCTATAGAAAAAGCCCTTGGTCTGATTAGTTTCATTGCTCATGTCTAAAAGCAACCGCCCCACCGGATTTGTAAAATTCACGCAGACTACTGAATACATAAACACAACAATTGGCGTCATTATCCAAAAGAATTTTTTACTGACCAACATTATTCTCAACAACCTTTCATTTCATAGAAAAGCAAAATTCAATAACCACCGCAATCTCACTTAATATTTAATCCAATTAGGTTTGAGATAGAGGTACCTCCAACCGTTAACATGATTGCTACAACGTATGTGTTCATGGTAGTTTATTTAACAAATTTTCTATACTCGCCATAATATCTTCTTCTCATAAAAATAAATAAAAGAATATTACTGATTAAGCTCACTGTAATGTAGCTAACGATTAGTGTAACTTGCCAATAAACTGACGTTTTTAAAATAGTACTCATCAGAATAATCATTGTTTCAATCATCGTGTGAACATATATAATCGTGAGTGACAACGGTAACGCTATGGAACTTTCGAAACTTTCTTTGCTAGAATAGCAAAGAATCAAATTTGGAAAAATTTGACTCATAAAAGCTAATGGCAAGGCATTACCTGCCAGTATTGCTATCAATAGCAGAAAGTCACCACTATTATTCACAAATTTAGTACCAAGCAACACGAAACTGACAATGACCGCACTGATTAGTAACGTCAAATACGCGAGCTTAGCTTTTTTTAGCAAATACCCTCTCAAATCATATCTTGCCTGTACAATTATTTTAATAATCTGGGAATCAATTGATATATTCGTAAAAATGAAATTGGCAATAACAGATGTTTGCGCCATCAATGAAACCGCCAATAAAGTTGCAAAATTAATTTTTCGTATTTCAATAATTGATGCGACATCAAGAATTTTTATAATTAATATTGCAGTTGGAAAACTAATTACACTAATTAATATCTTTCCCTTACTATTGTTAGAAATTTCTCTAAATATCTTTATATAAAAAATATTTTTAATACCATATAGCCTCGGTTGTGTATAAGCCTTTGATTCTATATTTCTGGCTTTCACGGCCAGCCCAATCAAAGCCTTATACCCTAATAAATAAAACGCCATTGCTCCAACAATTATCAATATTTGTGTTAAATAGTTAAATTCAACCTTCGGTAATTCTATTCTGCTGTTGCCATGTAATAAAATATTCCCACCGAATAAGTGAATGAAATACATAACGATGAAACCTTCAATCATAATTGTCCAGAAATTTCGCACCCAGAAAAATTAATATTTACTAACTGTGTAATTTTATTGATTGCAAGATATAAAAATACCGCCCCAATATCTATTAATAAAACTTCAGTATTATGCATCGTCAGCAATATTGGAAAAGATACTATGATAATTAACAAACAAAATATTAAAGCCGTGAAAATCTCATATTTGATAGTTTTGATAAAAACTATTTTTTTATATGACATCGGAAACAACCGATATTTTTCAGGTATATTTTGTAAAAAAATGATTAACTCCTTATTGGTTAACGTTAAACCACCGATGATTCCAATAATCATCACGACTTGATACAACGTGTCAGTGTGCTCGTTTATCCATTTACCGAACAATATGGATGCCCCATATCCCGTCAAAAAATATGAAACCACTATTACAATAATCACTTTCGCAATATTTTTATTTTGAAATTTTTCACGAAAAAAAGCCAACAACTCTAAATACGTAATTTTACCCATGTAAAGTCCCCCTCCTATAGTTATTCAATACAAATGTATAGTACAATACAAAACACAAGCTACAACATTTCATGTCACATGCGACATGAAATGTTTAAGAGGGGGCTCTTTATGGATAACATTATTGGTTTAGTATTAAAAAATATACGTGAACAACGGGGGCTATCATTAGTAGACATGGCTGGTGACATTATTTCACCATCCTATCTTTCAAAAGTCGAACATGGCACAAATCAGATTACCTTTCATAATTTACTTGCCTTGTTAAATAAAAATAATATTTCTTTAGTAGAATTTATGTACCAATATGACAAACATGTCGATACCTACGAAGTTACAATGAGCCATAGTTTAAAAACGGCTCACGATAGTCAAAATATTAAACAACTCCAATTATATAAACATCAACTGTTAGAAAAATGGAACTCTACGAGTAATAATAATTTTTATAACCAATATTTAATCGCAAAAACACTACTCGCAGATTTTCATGAAGACAACTTAACTACGGACGATATTGACTACATCCACAATTATTTGTTCAAAATTGAGCATTGGTCTTATTACGAGTACTACTTTTTTTCAAATACGTTATCGCAATTACCACCAAACGTCGTACTGACATTGGCAAAAGACTTAATTTTAAAATCAAATATTGATGTTGCGGAGAAAACCAAAGGCTTAATTTCCACCATATTGTTAAATATTGCCATCACCGGTATTTATCAGCTTGATTTCGAGTTAGTTCACCTCGTGCTCGAACCAGCAAAGCAATATACCTTTAATTCCAACAACTACCAACACCGGGTAATCCTAATGTATATCGAAGCCCTCAATGAAATTCATGCCGGTTTTGTTGATACAGGCTCAAAAAAAGCGCTGAAAAGCGTTGAAATGATGCGTTTTATTGGTGAAGAACCGATTGCGAATGCCTATGAGGCTTACTACAAAATTTTTCTTGAGAAAATACTTTGATATTACGGTAATGCAAAAAATTAATACTACTTGGCACTTAATTTTGTTAGGTATGTACGTAGGTCAACCAAAGAAGCTGCTTATACCACTGCAGCTTCTTTGGTTGACCTTTTTTTGGCTCCATTTATTCTGGCGCGAGATTGTTGTTTCTGTACTTTTCAATCCCACGAAAAAAATAGCACCCCACAAAAAATTGTGAGCTGCTATTTCCAATATTAAACTTTATTCACCATCAGTCGTATCACTGTCAGCTGCAGTATCGCCTTCATCAACAAGTTGATCAGCAAATGCTTGCACGTCAGCGACGTTAACCTCGGCTTGAACAGTTGGCGTACCATCAGTTGTTGGTGTTTCTCCTTCAACTGCGTCTGCTTCAGGTTCATCAGGTTCCTTGTCGACCTTCGCCAAGGTTGCAACCTTTGAGCCATCTTCAAGACGGATAACACGTACCCCTAACGTTGCCCGGCCGGTTTCAGAAACAGTTTCAGCACCGAAACGGATCATAACACCCTTATCAGTCGTCAACATAATATCTTCTGAACCATTCACAATCGTCATACCTGCCAAAGGACCGTTCTTTTCTGTGATATTGGCAGTTTTAATCCCTTTACCACCACGTCCCTTGATTGGGTATTCTGCGACTGGTGTTTGCTTACCGTAACCATTTTCCGTGATTACTAAGACCTTGTGTTCAGGCGCTAAGATCGCTGACCCAACAACAAAATCATCGTCACGTAAACGAATCCCACGCACCCCAGCAGCTGAACGACCCATTTGGCGGACCGCTTCTTCTGCAAATGACACGGCATAACCGGTGTGTGTCGCAATAATGATGTTTTGTGAACCATCGGTAACTTGCACACCCATCAATTCGTCATCGTCGTGTAAGCTCAAGGCTTTCAAACCGTTTGTCCGGATGTTACCAAAGTCAGACACTGGCGTCCGCTTTACAACCCCTTGCAAGGTCGTGAAGAACAAGAAATCATGACTTTCCTTGGCATCACCACGAACATTAATCACGGCTTGAACCTTTTCACCTGATTCAACACCCAATAAGTTGATTACGGGAATTCCCTTGGCATTTCGACCATATTCAGGAACTTCGTAACCCTTCATCCGATAAACTTTACCCAAATTGGTAAAGAATAACAGCGTATCGTGGGTTGAAGTCGAAACTAAGTGTTCCACGAAGTCATCATCGTGGACCCCAGTTCCTTGCACACCGCGGCCACCACGGTGTTGTGACTTGAATTCAGATGTTGCCAAACGCTTAGCATAACCATTATGCGTCAACGTAATAATGACATCTTCTTCTTCAATCAAGTCTTCATCTTCGATTGACGTAACATCCCCAACTTGGAGTTCTGTTCGCCGATCATCACCATATTTAGCAGCGATTTCCAATAATTCTTGATAAATGATTTCATCAATCCGCTTGGGGTTAGCCAAAACGTCTTGTAAGTCAGAAATCGTTTGCATCAACGCTTGATATTCATCTTCAATCTTGCCACGTTCCAAACCGGTAAGCCGTACCAAACGCATATCAAGGATTGCTTGTGATTGCTTGTCAGACAAGCTGTAATCTTCCATCAATGATTGTTTGGCGATTTCAGCCGTTTGGGAATTACGGATAATGCTAATGATGGCATCAATGTGATCCAACGCAATCCGCAATCCTTCAAGAATGTGGGCCCGTGCTTGGGCTTTCTTCAAATCAAATTCCGTCCGACGACGAATTACGATTTGTTGGTGGGCCAAGTAAGCTTGCAAGATTTCTTTCAAACCCATGATTTTAGGCGCTTTATCCTTGATGGCCAACATGTTAAAGCTAAAGGTTGTTTGTAACAACGTATTTTTGTACAAGTTGTTCAAAACAACACTGGCAGAGATATCACGACGGACATCAACGACCATGCGGTAACCTTCACGATCGGATTCATCGTTAACCCCAGTGATCCCTTCAACACGCTTTTCACGTGCCAAATCAGCAATCCGTTCAACTAACTTCGCCTTGTTGACCATGTATGGGAATTCGGTAACGACAATGCGTTCCTTACCGTTCTTTTCCACTTCAATATCAACTTTGGCACGGACAGTTACGGTTCCTTTACCAGTTTCGTAAGCTTTACGAATACCAGATTTACCCATGACAATCCCACCAGTTGGGAAATCAGGACCGGGAATCGCTTCCATCAAGTCAGCAGTAGTTGCATCAGGATTATTCATCAAAATGTGCAATGCTGCAATAACTTCACGCAAGTTGTGCGGTGGAATATTTGTCGCCATCCCAACCGCGATACCAGAAGCCCCATTTACCAACAAATTAGGGAAACGGGCTGGTAACACGTCAGGTTCGCGTTCAGTACCATCATAGTTATCAATGTAATCAATGGTGTCTTTGTTGATGTCGCGGAGCATTTCCGTCGCGATTTTTGACATCCGCGCTTCGGTATAACGCATGGCGGCAGCACCATCACCATCGATTGAACCAAAGTTCCCGTGACCATCAACTAAGAGGTACCGGTAACTCCAGTCTTGTGCCATCCGGACCATTGATTCATAAATCGCTGAATCCCCGTGGGGGTGGTACTTACCCATAACATCCCCAACAATACGTGCCGACTTCTTGTGTGCCTTATCAGGTGTATTACCCAATTCGTTCATCCCGTATAAAATACGGCGGTGCACTGGCTTCATTCCGTCACGAACATCAGGCAAAGCCCGCGCCACAATAACTGACATGGCATAACTTAAGAATGATTCTCGCATCGTACTACCAAGATCAACGTCTTTGATGCGACCGTCATTTTTATCAAATGTTTCTTCAGCCAAATTATTATCCTTTCTTCACGGGTTCATTGCACACCGTGTTTGTCATTCTTAATGTTTCATTTTTGCTTAAATTTAAATTAGAAATCCAAGTCCTTAACGAACACGGCGTTTTCTTCGATAAAGTCACGACGTGGTTCAACCTTGTCACCCATCAACATTTCAAAAACGTGATCGGCATCAATGGCGTCAGATGGGTCAACCCGCAATAAGCGGCGACGTTCTGGATCCATAGTTGTTTCCCAAAGTTGTTCCGCGTCCATTTCACCAAGCCCTTTGTATCGTTGGATAGCAGGTTTTGGGGTGGCAGGCAATTGACCTAGAATTTCTTCTAGTTCTTCATCGGAATCAATATATTGCACGAACTTACCTTGGCGTACTTGGTACAAAGGTGGTTGGGCGATATAAATAAAGCCTGCTTCAACGAGTGGGCGCATGTAACGGTAGAACAATGTTAATAACAAAGTCCGGATGTGCGCGCCATCGACATCGGCATCGGTCATGATGATTAACTTGTGGTAGTGGGCTTTTTCGATATCGAAATCGCCACCAAAACCAGTTCCCATGGCCGTGAACAATGAACGAATTTCTTCATTGGCCAAAACTTTATCAATTGAGGCTTTTTCAACGTTCAAAATCTTCCCACGAATTGGCAAGATTGCTTGCGTCAAACGGGCCCGACCTTGCTTAGCAGAACCACCGGCTGAATCCCCTTCGACGATAAATAATTCGGAAATTTTAGGGTCTTTTGATGAGTTATCCGCTAATTTACCTGGTAAGTTCGAAATTTCAAGACCAGACTTCTTCCGGGTAACTTCCCGCGCCCGCTTCGCAGCAATCCGCGCTTTTGATGCTAGCAAGCCCTTGTCGACGATTTTACGAGCGACATCGGGATTTTCGAGCATAAACCGGTTGAATGTTTCTGAGAACATCCGATCAGTTGCGGCCCGCGCATCAGAATTACCAAGCTTCGTCTTTGTTTGTCCTTCAAATTGTGGATCGGGGTGTTTAACTGACACAACGGCCGTTAATCCTTCACGCACATCTTCACCAGACAATGCATCTTCATTTTCTTTGATTAACTTGTTTTGACGAGCGTAATCGTTAATAACCCGCGTCAAAGCAGTCTTAAACCCAGTTTCGTGGGTCCCACCTTCATACGTGTGGATATTGTTAGTAAATGACAATAAGTTTGAGTGATAGTCGTCCGTATATTGGAGGGCGACTTCAACCATGATGCCATTTTCAACCCCTTCAACGTACACGGGTTCTTCAAACAAGACGTCTTTGCCTTCATCAAGATACTTAACGTATTCTTTAATCCCACCTTCGTAGAAAAATGATTCGACGATTGGTGTTTCAGGCCGTGCATCCGTAATTGAAATCCGCAAACCCTTGTTCAAGAAAGCGAGTTCACGCACCCGCGTTGTCAAAATTTTCGCGTCAAACACAGTTGTTTCACGGAAAATATCTGGATCTGGCAAGAAGTGGACAATCGTGCCCCGTTCAATGGCCGGTGCTTCGTCAAGTTTTTGCATGTCATGCTTAACATGCCCACGTTCAAAGTCCATCGCGTACACTTGGCCATCACGGACAACTTTCGCTTCAAGACTCGTTGAGAGCGCATTAACAACTGACGCCCCAACCCCGTGCAAACCACCAGAAACTTTGTATCCGCCGCCGCCGAATTTACCACCGGCGTGCAAGACTGTAAAGACTGTTTCTAAGGCTGGCTTACCAGTTTTAGCTTGGATATCAACAGGAATCCCACGACCATTATCGGTTACGGTAATTGAGTTGTCCTTTTCGATGGTAACTGTGATGTGGTCAGCGAAACCAGCTAAGGCTTCATCAATCCCATTATCAACAATTTCCCATACTAAGTGGTGCAAACCTTGTGATGTGGTTGTCCCAATATACATCCCAGGACGCTTACGAACCGCTTCAAGTCCTTCTAGAACTTGAATTTGACTGGCATCGTAATCATCAGCATCACTTTGCATCTGGGTTGCTTTTTCATCGGCTGCAAGTTGTTCGGCGCGTTCTGCCGCAGTCAAAGCTTGCAAATCTGTATCTTCAGCCATCTGTTTCCTCCGTTAATTTTCCTGCGCTAATCGCAAAAATCTTAGGTTCTTTAATCAATTGACGGGTAATATCGTTCAGACTTGGCGTCGTAATAAATGTTTGTACCCGATCTTGAATTGTTTTTAATAAATGAGTTTGGCGGGTCGAATCAAGTTCTGATAGGACATCATCCAGTAGCAACACGGGATACTCCCCGGTTTCTTCTTTCATTAAGTCGATTTCGGCTAACTTAACTGCCAAAGCTGTCGTCCGTTGCTGACCTTGTGACCCAAATGTCTGCACATTCTTTTCGTTCACAATAAATTGCAAATCATCACGATGTGGCCCAACTAAGGTTGTACCTTGTTGTAATTCACGCGAACGTTGTTGTGCGAATTTTTCTTGTAGCGCGGCATTAACACTAGCTAAATCCGCCAATTCCGTGATTGGCACTTGTGAAACATAGTGAAATACTAAGTGTTCCTTACCATCCGTGATTGACTCATGAATTGGTTGCGCTGCGGCTTCCAATTTTTGCAGGAGTAATTTCCGCGCCAATAGAATTTCGCCACCAAACGCCACTAGTTGATCCGTCAACACATCTAAGTAGACTAAATCCTTAGCTTGTTTGGTTTGCAGTTGTCGCAAATAGTTGTTGCGTTGGCGCAAGACATTGCGATACTGACTCGCATTGTACAAGTATTTTGGACTAATTTGGCCAAATTCTCGATCAATAAAGTTCCGGCGGACCGTGGGCGCACCCTTAACTAAGTCGAGATCTTCTGGCGCAAATAACACCACATTCAAATGACCAACGTACTGTGAAAGTTTGGCTTGCTCCAAGTGATTAACACGGGCCTTTTTACCTTTTTTAGTAAACTGGAGTTCCAGGGGAACATCCCCAACCGCTTTACGGACACGACCGCCAATCAAGGCTTCGCTCCCTTCCCAACCAATTAAATCCTTATCGCTGTTCGTTCGGTGTGAACGCGCGAGCGCTAAAACATAAATGGCTTCCAGAAGATTCGTCTTGCCTTGAGCATTGGGGCCTAGTAAAACATTAACACCGGGAGCAAACTCAACACTGAGTTCAGAATAATTGCGAAAATTACGTAGTACTAGGTTTTCCAGTTGCATAGCTTAGGCTTCGTGGGCGCGGATGACAAATGACCCAAAGTCAGGCACCGCAATCTCATCCCCAGGGTACAACTTACGGCCACGACGATCGTCATGTTCGCCGTTAACCATTACTTGATTCTCCTGTAAGAACCACTTAACTTGACCGCCAGAGCTAACGATGTTTTCCATCTTTAAAAGTTGTTGTAACATTACGTACGGTGTATCAATAAATACTTCTGTCATCTTTGTCCGTCCTAATCTCTCTGCTATATGTACTTCGTTGGAGCAAGTACAACGTTCGCGCATCTCACTAAAAAATACAAACACGTATATACATAATATTATACCCGTTTTTTGCCCTAAAAACAACGAATATACGTTTATAAGCCGTATCCTGCCATTTTACATATTTTTGGACATTTTACCCTAAAACGCCCTCAATGCCCTCATTTTTAAGAATTCGGCGTATTCCTGTGAATTGTGACGATTAATATATTAATTCCAAAATACTATTTCATTTTTTCGAGTACATGAAAATGAATTACATATTTGTCATTAAGCAGCCGTCTTGTAACCTTTAGAACATTGTACATTCTGCTCTGTGAATGGATTCGTTAAACGAATTATCAAATTTTCACAACCGACTTGCCGTTATTAATGCTCAATTCGTTATTATTTTTGCAGGTTTTGATTAATTGATGTTACTAATTCTGCATACTAACGGAGTGTCTGGAAATTGCTTGGCGGGCGCAGCCTTTACACCGCAACTGGGGGCATATGTGTGCAACACATATTTCCGCTGAGGATAAGATGAGGAGTCTTTGGGATTTATCCCTTAGACTCCCAGCTTGTCCGAACCGACCAAGAACGCACTTTGGCTTGGGAGGCTGCTTCCAGCGAGGTGCGCCAAGCAATTTCCAGACACGCAGTGGCTACCATCCCCACCAATCATCAATAAAAAAAACGATTCCCAAAATTGAGGAATCGCTTTTCGTTTGTATTTAATTAAAATGTCCGCACTGGTGTAATCAATTGGATGAAGCTTTCCTTGTTTTCAACCGGTGTCAAAATGAATGGACGCAATGATGTTGTGAAGCTAACTTCAATATCAATGTTCCCGAATGAACGCAACGCATCCTTCATGTAATCAGGGTTGAACGAAATTTCCAATGCATTACCATCGTAGTTTTTCACGTTCAAGGCTTCTTCAACTTGACCAACATCTGGTGAGTTACCAGTAATCTTTGAGCCAGTTTCACTGATTTCCAATTTAACCACGTTGTTGCGTGATTCGTGTGACAACAATGATGCCCGGTTAATTGCGGCTAATAATTCAGTCGCATTAAACGTTACTTGAATGTCACTTTCAGTTGGAATCAAGCGCGTCGTGTCAGGATAGTTTCCTTCCAACAAACGTGAGTAGAACAATGTTTTGCCCAAACTGAAGAGCACTTGATTTTCAGTTACTTGCATTTCAACAGTTTCAACGTTTTCGAGCATCTTGGCAAGTTCATTCAATGATTTACCAGGAATAATCAAATCGGCCTTATTTACGTTCGCAGCATCAAGGGTCACACGGCGTTGTGATAAACGGTGTGAATCAGTTGCAACCGCTGCAAATTCGTTACCGTTAAAACTAAAGTGCACCCCTGTCAAAATTGGGCGACTTTCTTGGTTTGAAACCGCAATAACGGTTTGTGAAATAATTTGACGCAATGTATCAGCACTTAATGAAACTGAGTTAGTTGATTCAATTTCTGGTAAGTGTGGGTACGTATTAGCATCCAAACCATTAATGGTAAATAACGCAGAACCTGATGTAATTGTTGTTTGGAAACCAGATGTGATTTCAACGGTCATCGTTTGATCTGGCAATTGTTTAACAATTTCGCTAAAGAAACGTGCTGGCAAAACAATCGCGCCAGTATCTTCAATGTTTAACGAAGCTGTTTCGTCAGCAATGCTTAAGGTTGTTTCAATAGAGATATCTGAATCACTACCAGTTAACGTTAAACCATTCGCATCGGCGACTAATTTCAAACCTGTTAAAACAGGAATTGTCGTCCGTGCTGCAATTGCTCGAGAAACATCATTCAATTCTTTAATAAACGCTGTTCGATTTACTGTGAATTTCATTTGAAAATAAGCTCCATTCTGTGCGGTCTATTTATATATATATTATACAAAATATATTAGTAATAGTAGTAGGTCCTGTTAATTCTGTGGATAACTAGATTGTGGCTAGGTACGCTGTGACTTTTTCCTTGTGGACGTGGTTGTGGATAAGTCGGATAAGCTCACATAGTTATCAACAGGTGGATAACTGTTACTCACCATTAATTTGTTGTTTTAAAGTATTAATATTCTTTTGCAACGCTGAATCTTTTTCGATTTCCGTCGCAATTTTTTCCGTCGCATGCATAACAGTCGTGTGATCTTTACCGCCAAATTCACGACCAATGTTTGGTAATGAGTTGTCAGTCATATCACGGGCCAAATACATCGCAATTTGTCGTGGCATCACGATTTCTTTGTTACGTTTCTTCCCTTTCAGGTCAACAATCGATAAACCATAGTACTTGGCAACCGTTTCTTGAATGAAAGCAATCGTAATTTCTGACTTACGGGCGATATCTAAGTCCGCCAAAATCTTCGTGGCATCATCAATCGTCACCCCAGCGTTGCCGGCAAATTTTGCGATTACGGAAACGCGCTTGAAGACCCCTTCGAGTTCACGCACGTTACTATCAACTTGTTTGGCGATGTATTCAATGACATTGCGATCAACATCGATGTGTTCTTTTTCAGCTTTTTCAAGCAGAATCGCGATCCGCGTTTCAAAGTCAGGCTTATTGATGTCAACCGACAAACCCCATTGGAACCGTGATACTAAGCGATCTTGTAAATCGGGGATGTCTTTTGGCAGACGATCAGAAGTCATCACGATACGACCATTGTGGCCTAAAATATCATTGAAAGTGTGGAAAAATTCTTCTTGAGTTGATTCCTTACCTGATAAGAACTGCACGTCATCGACTAAAAGTAAGTCGGCGCTGCGGTATTCATCGCGCAGCTTTTCAGTCGTCCCATTCCGCACAGCACTAATGAAATCATTGGTGAACTGTTCGGAAGTGACATATAAAACTTTTTGGTTTGGATTTTCTTTTAGAGCATTATTACCAGTGGCTTGCATTAAGTGGGTTTTACCCAGTCCAACGCCTCCATATATTAATAGAGGATTGTATTCGAGGGAGCCTTCGGACACAGCTAAGGCAGCCCCATGTGCAAGTTTGTTTGTTGCGCCAACGACGAAAGTATCAAAAATATACTTGGGGTCCAGGTTGTTACCATGCTTCAACACTTGCTTACGCGCGATTTCGGGGTTGTCAGTCTTATCAATTTCTTCAAATAAATCGACAACTGGTTCGACAATCCGAACTTCAATGTTAGAAAGCAACATCTGGTTTGTTTCAAACGCAAATGTCGTGAACTGTTGGGAATAGGTATTCAGCCAACGATCACGTGATAACTTATTTGGAACTTCAATCACAGCAGTGTGTCCATTCTCGTCAAAATTGGCGAGACGAGCGGGCTGGATGAATGTTTCATATGATGGACGCTCCAAGGTTTGCTCGAAGCGGTCAGCGATTACTGACCATAATTTGTTCCGTTCAACCATAATAATTGCTAAACCTTCTTTAAATAAAATTAACTTTATCAAGAATAACAGGAAATGAAGAATATTTCCAGAGTTTTCCACAGGTGTGGATAAATTAATATCTATTGTTCACAGCACGGTGTGTTGTTTTTCCACAAGGTTGTGGAAAAAGGTGGGGAAAACTATTGGATTTAGGCTTATCCACTGTTTTTTGTGCGTTATCGCTACTAGAGCCACAAGCTTTACAAGAGTTATCCACTTTATCCACAGGGTAGTGTTAATAACTGTGCACAGCTTGTGTATTTTGGGATAACTTGTTGAAAACACGGGAATAACTCTAGTTTGGAAAAGTCGCAATTCACAGGCCTGTTGATAACGGAACGTTACATTGGGGACAAAAACTGCTATACTTTTGGATGCAAAGAAAATTTAATTGATAAAGATAGTTCCAAAGATTAGTAATCTGTGTTATGATGTTACGGAACTGCAAAGGGATTTTTTATTTCTCTGTATGTATACCTAAAAGAACGGAGGTGTTTGACACATGAAACGCACATACCAACCAAAGAAGCGTCACCGCGAACGTGTCCACGGATTCCGTAAGCGCATGAGCACATCTAACGGCCGCAAGGTCTTAGCACGTCGTCGCCAAAAGGGCCGCAAAGTGTTATCTGCATAAGAAGGTTACTGGCGACAGTGACCTTTTTTTTTATCCTTTTGCATGTAAATTACAGAATTTGTGAGGTAAAGAATGCGAAAATCATATCGAGTTAAGAAAGAAGCTGATTTCCAAAAGGTCTTTAATCAGCACAATTCTTTTGCAAACCGCATGTTTATCATTTATAAAATGGAAAAACCAAGTCAACCGCATTTCCGTGTTGGGGTATCCGTTGGGAAAAGGGTCGGGAAAGCTCACGATCGGGTTCATGTGAAACGCCGGATTCGGCAAACCTTGCTGGAATACAAGCCACAATTGGCACAAGACTACGATTTTTTGGTAATTGCCCGCCCAGCTGCGCGTGACCAATCAATGGAAGTCGTACGTGAAAATTTAGTGCATGCCTTAAAATTGGCGGACTTACTTAAATAAACTTAAAATTACTATAGAATAAACATAACTAGTTAATACCAATAATTCGACATCGTCGGGGTAGTCGTTTTATCTAATCAAAGGAGATTTGCCATGCAACTTGTAGCAAAGAAAAAACCAAGTCGCAAGTTAATGCTGACTGCCACCATGATTGCAGCTTTAACATTGTTCTTGGCCGCATGTAGTAACAAACCCATCACGGAACACTCAACAGGTCTTTGGGATGGCGGAATTATCTTAAACTTCTCGCGCGCCTTAATTTGGTTATCAAATATTTGGGGTGGTGCACCTAAGTATGGTCTTGGGATTATTGCCTTTACCATTATTATTCGGGTTATTATTTTGCCATTGATGATTTACCAATCAAAATCAATGCGTAAAACACAAGAATTGCAACCACAATTGAAGGCGTTGCAAGCTAAGTACCCTGGTAAAGACAATGAATCACGCCAAGCCATGCAACGTGAACAACAAAAATTGTATGCTGAAGCAGGGGTTAACCCTGTGGCTGGATGTTTGCCACTCTTGGTCCAAATGCCCGTACTGATTGCGTTGTATCAAGCAATCTGGCGTACTCAAGAATTGAAAACTGGGACTTTCTTAGGTATTCAATTGGGTTCAAACCACAGTTACTTCATCTTGCCAATTTTGGCAGCGTTGTTTACTTTCATCAGTTCATGGTTGGCCATGGCTGGGGCACCTGAACAAAATGGGATGACTAAGTCAATGACTTACGTAATGCCCATTATTATCTTCATTACAGCCGTTTCAGTGCCATCTGCCTTGTCATTGTACTGGGTAGTTTCAAATGCGTTCCAAGCGGTGCAAACTTGGTTTATTCAAAACCCATTCAAGATCCGTGCTGAACGGGAAGAAAAGAAGGCCGCTGAACGAGCTCGCCGTCGTAAGATTGAAAAAGCGAAGCGTAATGCTGGTAAGCGTTAGCAATAAATTTTAAATAATGAGAAGCGCTGAATTGTCTGTGATAAGCAGATGGTTCAGCGTTTTTTCGTGTAATTAGATAACGAAAATCGAACGTCGAAAGATAAGTTATTTTGAAAAATAAAGAAGTAGTTATACGGATTCGAAATAAAAGCAGTTAGAGCAGATACCAACTGGAAAAATCATTTCTATATCAGCCGCACCAACTGCAAAAGGAAATACCTTTAAGGTGATAAATGTCACGAAAATTAAAGCTGAACAGATTCGATATTTACGGTATGGCCTTGAGGGAAAGCTAACAATAATTACTGGTAATAAAACCTTTTTTGACTACTGTAGATGCAGAAAATCTTAACTTTTGTTATCGATAATTAGAATGCATTAAGCAATTATTAAAATAAAGTAACTATTGAACGTTTTATATTAAAAATCTATAATAAAGATGTTCGACAGTTAAATATTTCAATCGGCGTATCTGTTTATAAATGAAAAGAGGTATAGCATGAGGGAATTTAAAGTATTGTTTGGCAATGAACTTTTTATCATCGCAGGTGGACAACGGACGACAATTGCTGGTACAACGTTAGGGGTTGATTTAACGACAACTCTTCATAGTATTGGTGATTAAAATTGTAGTGTTAACCGAAAGCTAGTGAGGTATTCACATGGCAAATTTTCTAGCACTCGATCCAGTATCGCAAGTATTGATTGTATTGCTCGTGTTATCAATCATTGGAACTGCATGGGTTAGTTATCGAACTAGTGATTTTAAGCGAGAAAATCATACGAATTACAGTTCGTTTACGACACGAACCAAAGACAGGAGTAATCAACAAGCAGATACTTCCCAAGAGATTTGGGAGGCACATAATGATGATTAAATTATTATGTGCACGATATTTTAGTACAGAATCTCAGTGAGTATAGTCGCTGAAAGCATAACAGATATTAGACCAAGAATTTGCGGATAATTAAAAAGGGAGCTGGGACAAAACCCTAGCTCGTTATAAATAAATAGGACTAAAGATTTCGTTTTTTGAAATCTTTAGTCCTATTTTTTATGTATATACTGTGTACTCATGAAAAGTCCTCACATAGTGGGCAATTCCTTCATGTTCATTGCCATCAAGGCGATTCCGATTTCACGTTTCAGTCGATTCCCTCTGACCGAGAAGCGAGTGAACCAAAAATAAGCTTTCAATCTGCTGAAAACTCAGTTCTAATTTTTGCTTTATGATAGTTAAATGCCGGATTCACTGTAATTTTTCTCGTATATCCTTTAGGTGTTAACGCATTCGTAATATTTTCTAAATTTTCCGTCTGATTTTCAGCTTCATAAACTTTAAGATCACGAACGAATCCGTATTTATAGTTCATTTACTTAGACGTTGAAAATCACCAGGGCTAAAGGTAGTAAGAGCAAGAGGTTTGCAATAGTTCTAAGAAAAATATTGTTATTTTTAGAGTATGGCGGTGCTCCAATAACGAGTAAAACTAAAATTGAAGATACCATGCCGCCCAGGTGAGCATAGTTATCTACGTTAGTGGCACCAGCTAATGGCGAAGTATGAATAAGTATCAATGCATAAACGAATTAGTGTAAAACATTTAGAGAAATTAATCATGAAGGGCTTGATTACAAGTCCATAATCGATATTTTAGCAGGAGAAAAAGAATGGTTTGGCACAGAATTAATTCATTCCCTTCAAGAAACTACAGGACGCAAAAAAGAAAATAAAAATGTGTTAGACTAATCATGAGATCGATGAATTGAAACCGCTGTCATAAAATGAGTGACAATTCATAGAATCACAACAATTTACTGTTACTATTGGGGTTAACTTTTAGAAATGGGGTAATAGAATGACAGAATTAGCAAACATTGGTGTAGTCGGCATGGCCGTTATGGGTAAGAACTTGGCATTAAATATCGAAAGTCGCGGGTATACTGTGGCAATCTTTAACCGTTCAGCTTCTAAGGTTGAGCAAGTGATGAAAGATCACGCGGAAAAGAAATTGGTACCAAGTTACTCTCCTGAAGAATTTGTAAATTCTTTGGAAAAACCACGTCGGATCATTATGATGGTTAAAGCTGGTGCGGGTACGGACGAAACAATTCAAACACTCTTACCATTCTTGGATAAGGGGGATGTGTTGATTGATGGTGGGAACACTTTCTTTGAAGACACAATGCGTCGTAACGCAGAACTTGATAACTCTGGTATTAACTTTATCGGAATGGGAGTTTCTGGTGGTGAATTGGGTGCCTTACATGGTCCTTCAATGATGCCTGGTGGTCAAAAGGAAGCGTATGACTTAGTCGCCCCAATCCTTGACCAAATCTCAGCTAAGGCTGATGAAGACGGCGAACCATGTGTGACTTACATTGGACCTAATGGAGCTGGTCACTATGTAAAGATGGTCCACAATGGGATTGAATACGGTGATATGCAATTAATCGCGGAATCATATGATGTGATGCGCGAAATGCTTGGCATGTCAGTGGAAGAAATCGCTGCGGTCTTTGCTGAATGGAGCAAGGGCGAATTAAAGAGCTACTTAATCGATATTACGGCTGAAATTTTGACGCGTAAGGATGATGAAGGCTCTGATGATCCAATCGTCGACAAGATTTTGGATGCTGCGGGTAACAAGGGAACGGGTAAGTGGTCATCACAAAATGCCCTCGAACTTGGTGTCCCACAATCATTGATTACTGAATCAGTGTACGCGCGTTACATTTCTGCTTTGAAGGATGAACGGGTTGCTGCAAGCAAGGTCTTACCTAAGCCAGCTGGTGGTAAGGTTGAACTTGATAAGGAAGTCGTCATTGAAATGATTCGCAAAGCCTTGTACTTCTCAAAGATTATGAGCTATGCGCAAGGATTTGAACAAATGCGCGTTGCTTCAGAACACTACGATTGGGACTTGAACTTTGGTGATTTGGCAAAAATCTGGCGTAATGGTTGTATCATCCGTGCCACTTTCTTGCAAAACATCACAGAAGCTTACAACAAGGACGCTAAGTTACAAAACTTGTTACTTGATGACTACTTCTTGAACATTACCAAGGAATATCAAGAATCAGTTCGTGACTTAGTTGGCTTGGCTGTTAAGGCCGGTGTACCAGTACCTGGTTTGTCAGCAGCGATTGCGTACTTCGACTCATACCGTTCAGCAGTATTGCCTGCTAACTTGATTCAAGCGCAACGTGACTACTTTGGTGCCCACACTTACAAGCGGGTCGATAAGGAAGGCACATTCCACTACACTTGGTATGACGAAGCTTAATTTTAAAAGAAGTGAGTGAGAAGGTAGAAAGTTTGCGCGAATAGCTTTTGATTTCGCGCGCTTTAAACGGCAACCTTTTAGCACATAGTAATAGCCCTGATTCTATCTGTATGGATGGAATCAGGGCTATTTATTTTGGATATATTTTTGTTTCAAAGGGTTTCACGAAGATTGTCTTCAGATAAAGCCGAAAGATTAGTTATAGATTAATGCCTTCCTTTAATTAATTTAATTGTCTAATAACATATTTTTATGGACAAAATGTATTTTATTAGATGATTTTCGAGTATGATACAAGCATGATAAAAATAAAAAAATGATTAGAAAGCGAGGTGTAAGCGATGAGAATTTTTGGGATTACATTCGAACAAGTACTGGCCGTAATCGGTTTGATTAGTATGATAGGCCTTATGGGTTGGGTTGCTTCAAAAAATAGTGAATACGAAAAGGAAACCCGAGAAAATTATGGGGCCTCCGCTTATCGTGGTACGGAAGTACAAACTCAAAAAGATCAAGAAATAAGACGCATTTCAGAGGCACATCAAGAAAACAGGTGAAATATGGGTATATTAAAAAAATATAAAATACGAGTTTCGGAAAACAAAAAAATTCGCGCAATAAACTGCAAGACATTACCTTGGTTCACCATTTTGCTAAGTGTTTCGTTGTTAATAATTTATTATTTTCAAACGTTGACACAGAATATATATAATCAATTTGCGCTAGATCCTCTGATGGTTGAATATCATGGTGAATATTACCGAATATTAACTTCAGTATTTCTTCATGGTAGCTGGGATCACGTTATCGGAAACGTTGTTCTTATTTTATTAACTAGTTGGCGGTTAGAAAAGTTAATTGGTCATACTAGAATAATGATAGTGTACCTAGTTGCGTCAATTTCAGGATCAATACTGTCAATGGTAGTTAATCCAAATCTAACTTATCTAGGGGCATCAATTGGGGTAGCAGGCTTATTTGGAATTACATTAGTACTTAGATATTACTTCATTAAAAATAACGTGGTAAAAGCGTTTATTACTGGTTGGCAAGTAGTGAATTCAGTTTTTTGGTTACTGATAATTGGATTAATAATATATGATTTAGGACTGGAACCGAGTGGAACCTTAATGATTAATAATGTTGGGCATATTGGCGGGTTAATTGGTGGTACATGTTCATTACTAGTAATAAATGTGAGTAAAAAAGTTGGTAACTTTAACAAATATTTACGGGTGTCTGCGGGAGCAGTATTAATATTGGGCAGTATATGGTGTGCTTTTAGAATTTATTTCACAATGTGAAGTGATTTTTTTTACGGGTGATGGACATTTAAAAAGGGGGGTTTTTATGTTTGAATTAAACTCAAATTTTGATTTGCAACTGTGTGATTAAAGTTCCAAATCATTTTGTTTAAATTATGTTTTTATTATATTGAACTTGTTGTTTGTGTCCGATTAATGTATGATTCTAATCGAAAACGAACGTAGATAATATCCGCTATGTCAAATTGTCTGATGTACAGTTAGCAGTTACTAGCAGTTATTAATGGAGGAGAAATAAATATAATGTTAGAACAATTTAAGGCTCTCAGTGATGATGGATTACTATCTGTCGTAGGTGGTGATACACTTCACGAAGTAGAAGAGTTATTAAATGGATTTGTGGATGGCGTAACTGATAAAAAGCGTCATTACAAAAAGAATGATTAAAAATGCTTGATGTATGTGGTGTTATTAAAAATATGATTATACATGTACCAATTCTTATTTTATTGTGTATAGTCATACAATTATCTGTTTTACCTACGTTATTTGAATTACATTGGGGAATATTGACTCGCTACGTAATTTTGGGAATAGTTAGTTTTTGTCTTATCGCTGTGTTATGGATTATATTAAGTAAAATAGATAATTCAGCTAATACATTATTAGTAATTTATGGGACTAAAAATTTGGGTATTGCGATTGTTATCGCTGTAGTCATAAACCATGGTATGGCTATGTTTTATTCAAGCGATAACAAATATCGTGGGTTAAGCGGAGCATTCTCCCGCTTGTCAGGGCAAGTTGGGTCTACACAAATTTCCAAAATCGTATTATCAATATTAGTTGTATGCGTGATTGCACCAATAATAGAGGAGTTACTGTTTCGTGGAGTAGTAATTAGCTACCTGCTTAGTGTTGGTGTACCAAATGTAATTATCTATTTATTATCAGCTGTAATTTTTTGTGTAGCTCATGGAGTGGGTGATAAACAAGCTTTTGTTTCTAATTTTTTATTTGGAATTATAGCGTGTTATCTTCGAGTACATGATAAAAGTCTAGGAGAGTCCATGGTGTTACATGGGGTAGCTAATTCAGTATCAATGTTAATTATGAACGTTTTTTTTTAAGATAAGACGAGGGTAAATTTGACCCTGAATTACATAATTAGTAAATTAAAAATAAAAAAAGGGGCTGGGGCAAAATTTGTCCAGCCAGCAAAATAGGCCTGATTTCGTGTAGAATCAGGACTATTAATGTGCATCAAAAGGTTTCCAGTTTGCTATTTGGTTGTTTGCAAATATTCTTGGTAGGCGGGATTATCGCTTGCTTCATCACTTGGATATAAGAATGAAATTGATCCCCACTTGTTAGGAAACATGTAGAGAACGTTGCCACTCTCATCGCTTGGTCCATTGAAGTCGTCTAATACTTTGCCTAAAATGATTTCGGTATTTACTTTAACTACGCGACTACTTGGTTTCTTGTTAGACGCTGAATTAACTTGAAGTGTCTTAGTCGGTATTTTCTTAACTTTCACACTATACGTTGTATCAGGCGTTCTAAGTTGCCCATCTGTTTCATTTTTTAATAAAATAGTTAGCATGATTACGCCGCTATTGTCGGCATGAAGGTTAAATACTTCCGGTAAATCACCACTTAGATGCTTGTCTTTGAAGGTCCACGCAACGTTACTAGGAACATCAACGACATATGGATATTCAGTAGCGGTACTTGAACTTGTGACTGAACTTGAAGATGCCACATCGCTTGAAGTAGTTGAGATAGCACTGCTATTATTGTCCTTTGGTTTGTCATTACCAATGAGCCATAAAGCCGCAACGACCACAACGACTATGACAATTGCTGCGACAATAACACCTATCAAGGTTCCTCTAAGTTGTTGTCGCTTAGCGCGATTACGCATGTTCTGTAGTTTTATTTCGCGGTTGTATTCCCAATCATGAAATTTGTTAACGGCAGTAACACTATCATCTGGATACATCATTCGATATTCACGAAGTTTACGGTCTTTTTCCGCTTGTGTGATGCTATATTGGTCACGTTTGGCCATTTAATTTACCTCATTTGTTAGTTCAACATAATAATCATTTTTGCTAATTTCTTTGAGCTGTAGAAATTTGTGTATGTTCCACCTTCACTCATTGGAATAATTTATTGATTTTCTTCACAATCCGTACTCCTTAATTTTGAATGTATCACTCACAACTAATTATAGCCCCTGTAAACATTTTGGTGGTATTAAAGGACTCGTAATCGGTTAGCGTGAGTTTATTAATAATTGGTTGTCATACTCAGCTTGCAGCCAATTGTAAATTTGTTACACACAATGTAAGCGGTGACAATATTATACTTGCGTAACTAAAACGGTAGCAGTAAAATGATTGTTAAGATAATCACAATTAAATTAATCGAAAAGGAAGTATTAGGTGATGACAGAAGTAGCATTTGTAACTGGGGCAGGTCAAGGAATTGGTGAAGCAATCGCAAAGCGGCTAGCAAAAGATGGTTTTAAGATTGCGGCAGTTGGTCGGACCGTTGCAAAGGTTCAACGAGTAGCTGACGAAATTAACCAGGCCGGTGGTGAAGCAATTGCGGTGGCTGCCGATGTGCAAAACCGTGATGAAGTATATGCAGCCATTGATGAAACAGTTGCGAAGTTGGGTGATATTAATGTTGTCGTTAATAATGCGGGTGTTGCACCTACGACACCAATCTTGGACATCAAGCAAGATGATTTGGACTACACATGGAAAATCAATGTTGGTGGAACTGTGTGGGGTACGCAAGCTGCAGCTAAGAAAATGATTGAACTTGGTCATGGCGGTAAAATCATCAACGCTACTTCACAAGCAGGGGTTGTTGGTAATCCTAACTTGACGGCGTATGGTTCAACTAAATTTGCCGTCCGTGGTATCACGCAAACGACTGCCCGTGAATTGGCAGAATACGGTATTACAGTTAACGCATTTGCACCCGGAATTGTGCGGACACCAATGATGAATGACATTGCCCAACAAGTTGCTGATAATGCGGGTAAAGATTTTGAATGGGGAATGAACTCATTTGCCAAGGATATTACGTTGCAAAAATTGTCAGAACCAGAAGATGTTGCGAATGGGGTGGCCTTCTTAGCCGGTAGCGATTCTGATTACATGACTGGTCAAACATTAGTGGTTGATGGTGGAATGGTATTCCACTAGGCCCGATATTTTATTAAGTTAATTATTAAAGGGCGTGAGATTTTGTCTCAGCCCTTTTTTCTATGCCGACAAGCTTCTTATGAGTTTGGCGGCGGACATTCTGCTAAAATTAAAGTAAATATACTGAAAAAGAGGGCAAAATTATGAAAACTGCCGAAGAAATGTACCAATATACGCGGGAAAATAAATTAGGCTACAATCTGAACATTTTAGGACCATGGTTACAAAAGAAACACTTCCAAGTTATTGAAGATGCGCTGCTTGATCATGAAGAAGTTATTTCGGCTTTTGTGGGACGGCATCGGCCAGAAGGTGGTGAAAACCGTCCCAATGGCGATGAAACTGACCAGACTCCACATGCCAAACGTCATTCAGTTAGTTACTTTGGCACAGAAGGGTTCTATGGCTATGCGATTACGACTGAGCAACGGATTATTTACGCGCATTGGTCACCATTTCACCATGATGCGACGAATATTCCGTTGAGTAATTTAAATAATGTTAACCCAGATACTGGCTTTATCTGGGGCGCCGTTAAAGTCGAAACATTTGGTGATAGTTTCAGTGTGTTCTGGACGAAGAGTGTTGTGCGCAAAATTGCCAAGCTCATTCAACAAGGCGTGAGCGATTCAAAAGACGGTTACATGGATGGTGTCACGAATAGCATGCGAACTAAAAATGTTAATAATGGCGCACCGCGTGATTTATATGCTGAACTTGAACAAGGTAAAAAAGCGCTGGATAATGGCTTAATTACGCAAGCTGAGTACGATCAACTGAAACAACGTTTGTTAAACGAATAGCATGCAGCGCGAAATTTAATTAATTTTAACGCCTAGGTGATTACCAAAATTATGCGGTCAATCGCCTATTTGGCGTTAGAAAACTTGATATAATAGCAACTCAAGCAAATGAGGTGTAGAATGATTCAGTTGGGGGAATACTAACATATTGTAAGTGGTGCAAATTGTGCGCATGTCTAACGCAATAAGGTCTATGAAAAATGGAGGAGATAATGGCAAAAAATAGTCAATCAAAATGGCTGATATTACTAGCATTGGGATTATTTACATTTATGTCGACGCTTGATTCATCAATCGTGAATATCGCGTTACCAACAATTTCGCGCGATTTAGCGGTGCCGATGAATGAGGCAACGTGGACAGTTTCAATTTACTTAATTGTAATTTCGGGGTTATTAATTTTCTTCGGTCGCTTAGGGGACATGATTGGTAAGATTAAAGTTTTTAAAATCGGGACATATATTTTCACTTTCGGTTCATTGCTAGCGGGAATTAGCGCTGGGCTACCATTCCTATTGTTTGCGCGGTTTGTCCAAGCAATTGGTGCTGCCATGACCATGTCGAATAGTTTTGGGATTACGACAGTGACTTTCCCACCCGAACAACGCGGACGCGCAATGGGCTTAATTGCGATGTTTGTGTCGATTGGGGCAGTTGCGGGACCTGGTTTAGGTGGTTTGATTCTACAATACTTGCCTTGGTCATATATTTTCTGGGTGAATGTGCCAATTGGGATTGTCACGATTATTATGGGACAAATACTATTTCCCAAGTCATCTAGTCGTGGGGCTAAACCCAAAATCGACTGGGCGGGTGCAATTGTCTTCTTCATCATGATTGTGGCACTCTTTATGGGTGTGAACGTCGGTCAAGCTGAAGGATTCTTACATCCTACTGTTATTGGGATGATTATCCTCGCAATTGTATTGTTCATAATTTTTGTTAAAGTTGAAAAACGTGAAAAAATTCCGTTGATTAATTTGGCAATTTTCAAAAACAGTATGTTCTCAATTAGTTTATTGACGGGGATGTTAGTTTTTATTACAAATAATTTCTTCGTAGTTATCATGCCATTTTACCTGCAAAATTTGCGGGGATGGACACCAGGAACATCGGGTTTGTTGATGATGACATTCCCAATTGTGATGGCAGTGATGGCACCAATTGGTGGGATTCTTGGCGACAAGTTTGATAAAGAAGTGATTACGATGATTGGTTTGGTCTTAATCATGGTGGCACAGATTGGGTATACCTTGATTGGGGCAACCACAGGCTTCGTACTCATTGCCATCTTCAACGCATTGAATGGTGCGGGTGCTGCGTTGTTTAACTCACCTAATAACGCCCTCGTGATGGGAACTGTTGAACCACAGTATCTTGGCGTCGCTGGTTCAGTGAATGCCTTAGCGCGTAATCTGGGGATGATTATCGGGATTTCAACCGCGACGACGGCCTTGTTTGGTTGGATGAGTATGTCGGCTGGGTATCGCGTGACAACTTATTTACCTAAGCATCCAATGTTTTTCAGCAACGCGATGCACTATGCGTTTATGATTTCAATGGTACTCGCAGTGATTGCCTTTGGGTTAACGTTCTATCGTTGGAACTTGAGTCGTAAGGCACGGTTAGTAACTAAATAATATAGAATAAAAATCGTATACTGCCCTGTGTTGGAAACGGGTTGGTATACGTTTTTTTTGCGCTATTCCGTCTGATGTGGAATTGAATAAAATTGGCCACTCCGTTAGTTAGTGATAATTCTCAAACTATCGAAAAACAGTTATCAACCATAGGCCGCAGTTGCATGAAAAAAACTGAGAACCAATAGAACCGTAGTAATTCGATAATTGAAAAGTACAGAAACGACAATTCCACGTCAGAATAAATAAATTTGAACAAGTTAGTCCCGTGGACACTTATTAAAATGCAAGGCCGATATTTTTGCGGTATTTGTTCCACATGAAACAATTAGGTAATTCCAGTGCAGATTCGGTATAATGGTAAAGGAATCTTTACAGGAATCGAGAATATAAATATGACTTTATTTACAGGAAAAAATATTGAAGATGCGACCGCACAAGGGTTAGCTTCATTAGGTGTCACGCGTGAAGCGGTTGAGGTAACAATCGTTGAAGCTGGTGGTCGGAGTTTCTTTGGGTTAAAACGGACGCAAGCACAAGTCGAAATTAACCTAAAGGAACAACAAGTAATTCAGCAAGTTACCACAGAAACGACGGCAGTGATAACGGAACCCCAAACAGCATCCGTTACTGAAGATGATGAAGTACAATTGCGGGTTCGTCAAAGTAAAAACCAAGTAAAATGGGATCGGGCGGCCGATGCTACGATGAATTATTTGGCCGATGCATTGGGGGCATTGGAAATTGAAGGTAGTTTAGATGCTGAATGGGGTCATAATACGATGAACATTCAGTTTGAAACACCCACAGAAGGTTTATTGATTGGTAAGCACGGTAAGACCTTGAACTCATTACAGGCATTAGCCGAAATCGTCCTAGCGCAAAATGGCATTCGGCACCCACAGCTGATGTTAAACGTTGGTACATATCGTGAAAAGCGGGCTGAAACATTAGAGCGGTTAGCATACCGGACCGCTGATGATGTGGTCAGTTTAGGACAAACGGTGACGTTAGAACCAATGCCACCATATGAACGTAAGGTAATCCATGCGGCCTTGGCCGAGGACGAAGACGTCTACACAGAATCAATTGGTAAGGAACCCCATCGTGGTATTTTAGTTGGGTTACGCAGCCAAAATGGCGATGAAGTTGAATAATAGTTAAATGTAGCGAGCTGGTTATTAACCAGCTCGTTTTTTGTGTTTTTTATGGTAATACCTTGGTTGAGCGTGGTTACCACTGCGTGCCTGGAAATTGTTTGGCGCACCACGCTGGAAGCAGCCTCCCAAGCCAAAATACGGTCTTGGTCGGTTCGGATAAGCTGGGACTCTAAGGAAATATATGCTGCACACATATTTCCTTAGTCGCGGTGTAAAGGCTACGCCCGCTAAACAATTTCCAGGCACTCCGTTCGTTCGCAGCAAGGTGAACCACAAAAAACGTAAAAGTCAAAAAGGTCTCAGAAGAGAATTTCTCCTGAGATTTTTTCTAACATTCAATTTCTAATAAAACGGTTAATTAAACGAATGATAAATGAGAATGGTATTCATAATTCATTTAGAAACAGCTAATAATATCGTGAGATAAGTGTTTTAAATTGGCAAAAGTAGCTAGAATGTCTATTTTTGTGTTTGAAATGTAACTGTAATGTTTTTTGTGAAGCCGATTAAATAGACGTTTGTTAGCTATATATTAGAAAATAAGCGCAAAAATACGCTATAAGTTAAACGAACATTAAAAATAATGTTGCTATTTCTCATAATCTCTCATAAAATGGACGAAGTTGTTACAAAAGGATATTGATCAATTAGGAGAGAATTAGGGGTATAGCGGATGAAACATAATAGTCAACGAAGTAAAAGTTTGACAATGCTTAGTGTCTTAATGACCAGCTTGGCATTGCAAGCGGTCGGCCCAATTTATAGCGCAGTTGATGCATCAACGGGAAAAGATGCACGGACTGAAAGCGTTGCTGATCAGATGAGTAAAGGATTGCGGCAACACGACCAAGCAACCAAAGCGTTAGCGCAAAAGTCATGGTACAACGGCGTTAAAGAACAATTAAAAGCGCAAGGTGTCGATGTCGCCAAGCTTGATAGTGACGCAGTTAAAAATCAAACGGTTAAAGTAATTGTGCAATTGAGTGCTAAACCAGCCGTTGATAAAACCGCTAAGCCAACTGGCTCGGTGGCATCAGTTAAAAAAATTACGGCGGCCGAAGACGATGTTGTCGATGGACAAAGCTCAGTGCTTAAGCAGGTCGAAAAAATCACTGGTACCAAGGCTTCAAGTCAATTTGGTTACCTCCTGAATGGTTTTGCAATTAAAGCTAAGGTTAGCCAGTTAGACCAATTAGAAGGCTTGAAGGGTGTCGCGAGCGTTGCTCCAACGGCTTCTTATCATTTATTAGAAGCCTCTTCAAACCAACAAGCCAAAGTTCAAACGGCGGTCCAAAATTTCAATAATCAAAACTACAATCTTGATGGTCGCGGGACGGTCATCGGAATTATTGACTCAGGGGTTGATCCTTCACATAAAGACTTGAAGTTGAGTCCCGAAGGTGTGAAAGCCGAAAAAATCACGAAATCGGTCGCCCAAGAAAAGATTAAAGCGCTTGGTCACGGGGAATGGTATTCAGATAAAGTACCGTATGCTTACAACTACATGGAAGCTGATAGTGGTCAAGACACCAAATTTGATAACAGTAAAGCTGCTGGCGGTGGTAACTCAGCCGACAATGATAAGGACAATCAAGATACTTCAAACGCAGTCCGTGATACTGGGCAAACGATGCACGGGATGCACGTTTCTGGGATTGCCGCTGCTAACGGAGACATTGCGGCTGATGACACAAAAACTGTTACCGCAGTCAAAGGGGTGGCACCAGAAGCTCAAATTTTAGATTTGAAAGTTTTTGCTAATTCTGAAGGTGGTAATGGGAATAATGACACCGATGCAATTGTGCAATCAATTGAAGATGCAGTGACCCTTGGTGCGGATGTGATTAACATGTCACTTGGCCGTAATGGTGGTGCGGATGGTGAAGGCTTGAGTTCATTAGATGTACAAGCCGTTAACGCCGCTGCGGAAGCCGGGACGTTGCCAGTTATCTCAGCGGGTAACTCTGGGGTTAGTAACTCGGGTGCATACGGATCACCGGCTTCTGTCCAATGGGCGCAGCAAGATAACGGTATTGTCGGTGACCCAGGGGTTGCTAACAACGCCTTAACGGTTGCTTCAGCGGAAAACACGATGCTTGTGACTGACGTAATGGATTTCAGTCGCGATGGTGAAGAAAATCCGTTTGCAAATGAAGTTGTGGCTAGTGTTGCGCACTTGCAATTTGGTGCGTTCCCAAGTAAAAAGCAAATTGTGGTGTTGCCTAACAAACACGGAGCAAAAGTTCCCGATAATACACCAGAATTAGTGGGACTGGGATACCCAGATGATTATGATGGCCTCGATGTTAAGGGCAAAATTGTCTTATTAGCCCGGGGGGAATTAAATTTCTCAACGAAGCAACAAACGGCCCTTGATAAAGGAGCCGCCGGTTTCATCATCATGAATAATGTCCCTGGGACGTCATTTAATGGGAATATTGATAACTCAGCTGATATTCCATCAGTTGGGTTATCATACGAAGATGGGGTAGCTTTGAAGAAAGAAGTTGAAGCTGGTGGTAAGAAGGACACTTACTCATTTTCAGCACCATTTAAAAAGCGGGTTACAAACCCAGCTGGTGGCACGCCATCAGACTTTACTTCATGGGGCCCATCACCAACATTACAATTGAAGCCCGAAATTTCTGGTCCTGGTGGTCACATTTGGTCATTGGCAAATGATGACAAGTATCAAAATATGTCGGGAACTTCAATGTCATCACCATTCGTTGCTGGTTCCGAAGCGTTGATTTTAGAAGCAATGCATGAACGGGGCACGACTTTGAAGGGTGGCGATTTAACTGCGGCGGCGAAGTTAGCGGCGATTAATACTTCAGAACCAATGGTAGATAAAGCCGGGGTACCATATTCACCACGGCGCCAAGGTTCAGGGATGATTAACGTCAACCGCGCGATTTCAACCGATGTGCAATTAACATACGATGGTGATAACACTGGCGTGGTTTCATTGAAAGAAATCGATAAAAAGACGACGTTCTCAGTAACATTGAAAAATAACGGTAAACAAGCAGTTAGCTACAAGTTAAACGGTGACTATAAGCCAGAAGCGCAATATTTACGTGCAGGTAACGGTGGCCAAGAACAATATGCGAAGTACCTTGATGGCGCGAAGCTAACGGCAACTGCCAATAAGTTCACAGTCGCACCTGGTGACAGTAAAAAAGTTACGTTTACGTTGGATCTTAGTGATGCACAAAATGGTAAATTTGATCTTGATCAATTCGTTGAAGGCTACATTGGATTTGACGCCCTTGATGCAGATGGTAATGTTGTGACACCGCGCGCTGATGATAACAGCGACAAGGAACCAACCGCCTTCGCCAACGGGGTTAACTTGACGATTCCATACCTTGGTTTCTACGGTAACTGGGGTGGCCTTGATGCATTAGATGCACCCGCATTTGATGGTGACAAATCACATTATCAAGAAAACTACCTGCGTGATGGTTACAGTCAAGCACCACTTGGGTTGGACGTACCAGTTTCAGCATTAACTGAATTAGAACAAAATTCAGCAATTTCACAAGCTGATGAACCAGCATTCATCAATCCAAATCACGTGGCTATTTCGCCCGATGGTGATGGCTATCAAGATTCCGCAGTGGCCTTTCTTGCTTACTTGCGTAATGTTAAAGCAACGGATGTCACGATTGAAGATGCGAAGGGTAACACCGTCCGTGACTTGAAGAAACTTGGTGGCTGGAGTCGCGCCTACATTAATGAAGTTGGTCAAGCGACAATCTATCAAGACCAACAATTGATTTGGGATGGTAAAGTTTCAAACTCATCATGGTCAACGACCGCAACGGATGCACCCGATGGGCAATACTACTACACGATTAAATCAACGCCATACGGGAAGAATGCTAAGCCACAAACCTTGAAACTACCAGTTAAGGTTGATACAACAGCACCAACTGTGACAAATGTTGATTTAAAACAAGAAAATGGCGCTTGGCATGTAACTGGTCACGTTGCTGATAATGTTTCTGGTTTTGAAAGTTTCACGAATGTTGCGGTGGCAATTAATAACGTCATTGAATATTACCAAGCAACTGATAACACAGGTAAGCACTTCTTAGGACTCGGCGATGAAGATAAGGGTAACCAAAAATCAGTTGAGGATAATGGGGACTTTGACTTCGCCGTAACTGCCGAACAAGCCCGCGCGATTACAAACGGAACTAATGACGTGCAAGGTCAAGTTGAAGATATTGCGGGTAACATCGGGACGTACCACACCCGCGTTGCTGGTAGTGAAGATATTTTCAATACCGCTAATGACATCTTGCTCTACAACGTCACGAACAACCAAATCGCGACGGATGCTGATGCATACTATGATGCCAAAACGAAAACTTACACGGTTTACGGTTACTCACCACAAGACTTGTACTTGACGACTAACGATGCCGCAGCCGGTGCAAAAGTTGCCGCTAAAATCAACAAGTACGGTGAATTTACTGCGAAAGTACCCGTAACTGACAAAACGCGGAAGCTGATTTTCAAGTTAGATGATGCACGGACGTTAAAAACGACGAACTTCTCATTTAGCACAAGCCCAACTGTTCAAATTGATAAGAAGGATGGCGCGTTAACTGATAACGGCGCCGGAACTTCATACTATTTGGTTAATCACCCATTGGCAGCTGGTAACCAATACACATTCTCAGGTTCGTTATCAAAGGATGCTGATGGGATTGCCTACAATGCCATCAGTTACGATGAAGACGACAATATGAACCAAAATGGTGAAGAAGTCGATGAACCATATAAGGGTGCTAACACTGACGCAACTGAAAGTGTCGTCTACTCACAATATGGATTAGAACTACACGATGATGGGCGTTGGAATTTAGCGGCCAAACTGGCTGAAGGCCAAAATATCTTGTATGCTTCGGCGTACAAGTTCACTGGTCAAACGAACCAAGATAAGATTTATGGACCAATGGACTACTTGTTTGTGAACCAGCCAGCTTCAACGTACTTGAACTTTAAAAATGTCGTTGATTTTGATTACACGCGAATTGATGCCTCAAAGAAAGATTATGACGCCAAGACTGGTATTTACACGGTTAAGGGTGAATGGGATCCAGCAACGAAGGTAAACGTACAAATCAATGTTAATGGGCAAGTTGATAAAGATGGCAAGACTGATTGGCAAGATGTGACCAAGCAAGATGACGGCACGTTCACTTTCCCAGTTAAGGTGGGCGACAACTCAAGCAAACGGGTGCACTACCGTTGGACGGCCGAAGTAAACGGCAAAACAATCGGGGACGAGGGTTACTTTGTTCTCTATACCGATGCATTGTCACCATATTTGAAGTTAGACGGTAACTACGCGAAGTCTTCTGATCCAGATTATGATTATGAAGTTTGGACCAACAAGAAAGACTTCACGATTTCAGGTGAAGCCAACGATAACATGGCAGGCTATGACATCAACATTAATGCTGATGATGTGGCACAAGACAAACGAGCTTTGGATCAAACGTATGAACACAAGAATGTTGAACCTAACTTGAAGTTCTCAAAGACTTACGAATTGTTCAAAACGCCGTACGGTAAGGATGATGTGTATGATCACATTTTCCAAGTGGGTGTTTATGACATTCACCAAAACGGTACCAAAGCAAAAATCTTGGTCCACTACGCACCCGATAAGAAGGTTGCCCGGCCAACGGTTAAGGCAGATACAACTAAACCAGCAAAAGCGGTTAAGTTGTCAGTTGTTAGCAACGAAAAAGACGTGACGAACTACTACAGTTTGGATAGTGGTAAGACTTGGAACCAATACAACGATGCCATCAACATTGCGTTTAACTCAACGCCAGAATTCAAATCAGTTGATAAGTACGGTAACGAGTCAGCCGTGGTTAAGCATGCGGTAACAAATGCGGTTTATAAAGTTGCAGCCGATGCAACCGTTAAATTAGGCCAACTCGATAAGAAAAAGGGTCAATTGACAGTTACGCTAGGCTACACGCAAGCGTTGACGGCCAGCGAAAAGACTTACACGTACTTGGAATACTCAACTAATAAGGGTAAGAGCTGGAAGAAATATACGTCAGCTGTAACCTTTAAGAAGACGACTAACTTACAAGTGCGGACCGCTGATTCACTTGGTCATAAAGGACAAGTGAAGACCGCCACGGTTACTGTGCCAACTGTTAAAGCAATTAAGAAAGCAACTAAAGCAAAGAAAGTTTCCAAGAAATCAAGTTTGAAGGTTGCAAAAGTTAAGACAAAGGCCAAGAAAGTAACTGGTAAAGCAGCGAAGAAGTCCGTTGTGACAGTCTACAATGCTAAGGGCAAGAAGCTCGGAACTGCTAAGGCCAACGCCAAGGGTAAGTTCACAGTGAAATTGAAGAAGGCTTTGAAGAAGAACCAAAAGATTAAGGTTAAAGCAGATCGACCAGATACAACCAAGATTATTTACAAAGCTGTAACCAAGACTGTTAAAGCAAAATAAGCTACAAAAATCAAACGCGTAATGAACATAAGCTAATGAAGATTAGTGAGTGATTTATTGTTGGACACAGGGATTTGTCCAATGAAATGGCGGTTATAGGGAGGCCACATTTATGAAGAAACACAAAAACTTGAAGACCGTTTTATATAGTTCATTAGTACTTGGTGCGGTAGTTGTAGCTTTTAATGCAAATACAGCCGGTGCTAGTGCAGCGACTAATAGTAATCAACAACGTTGGGGGCAAGCGCAGTTATTCGACGCGGCAGCCGCAACGGACACACCCGCCAAAGAAGTCGCAGCCGTATTTGCGACAGATGGCGATGCTACCACCTACCAAACGAGTGATACAGCGGTTAATAGCGCAACGGTTGATCAGTTGACCGCCGCAGTTAAAGCTGCCTCAGATGCTAATGATTCAGATGGTGCTACCAAGGCTTTAAAGGATTTGGATGCGTACTATTTGGCAGTCGGTGATAATGCGCTCGATGCCCAAGGGACGATTCCCATTGATGAAGCGCACTTTCCGGATTCAATTTTCCGGGCCTTTGTGGCAACAATCGCCCAACAAGCAACTGGTAAGGATGTCAAAGTCTTAACACCAGATACGTTGAAGATGTTTGGGCAATTAGATTTGACGAATTTGCATTTTGATAATCTAACCGGTATTCAATATTTCAAAGCCATCCAAAAATTAACGTTGAACGGTAACAATGTTGGAGATTTATCAATTTTGAAAGATAACCCAATTTTGGGTGAATTGTACGCTCACGACATGGGTCCCGAGTTAGCAACGGCGGATGTCAGTGAATTACCAATTTTGTACAAAGCACAATTTGGTTCACTTGGAGCGACAAGTATCAGTGATGATGCTGACAACATTGATTTAAAAGCTGAAGATGTGACGGTTACCCGTGATCAAAACTTAAAGAAAATTGTTACTAATTCAACACTTGATGAATTGGGCGTTGTATTTTCCGATAGCTTGACCACGATTGACACATCACAAAGTAGCCACTTAACAACGCTGCAGTTATCGCATAATGGTGGTTTGAAAAATCTAGATGTGACGAAAAATCCTGAATTACAATTATTGACGATTCGTGATTCAAGCGCCATTGAAAAGTTGGATTTGAGTAACAATACTAGTTTGACAAACTTAACCATCGCAATGACGCCACCAGATAGTGCTGACAAAAACAGCCAAGTGACTTTAAAAGACGTTACTTTACCAGATGCGAAGAAGCTTTCATTGTTAGATTTGGAAAATCTGAGTATCACGGCTGATCAGTTAGCCAAAGGTTTAGAAACGTATACCGAGTTGGATAGTTTAGTATTGCAAAATACTGGTTTGAAAACCGTTGATTTATCAAATAATCCTGGTTTGACAGTCGCCGTGTTAGCTAATAATCAGTTGACTGACATTGCTGGTTTGGCTAAGTTACAAAACCTCGATAGTTTGTTTGTTGGTAGTAATCAATTAACTAGCTTAGATTTATCGAAGAATCCACGGGTAGCACGCGTTAATGCCGCGGATAACCAACTTAAGACGTTAAAGGTTGCCCCACAATCAACAGCAAATGGTGGGCAAAAGATTTCATATTTAGATGTCCGGAATAATAAATTAGATGAAGCGAGTTTCAATAGTACGTTAGCGCAATTATCGGGCTTAACGACACTGTTGGCATCAGATAATAATTTAACGCACGTCGACTTAGCTAAAAATATTTATCTAAGTAATATTGATTTATCAAACAACCACCTGCGGACATTAGATATGAGTACGAACGTTTCTAATAACCGGAGTGGTGCGAATATTTCGGGCCAAACGGTCGCAGACCAAGCATTCTACGCACAAAAAGATGCGCAAGGCGCCACGAAATACTATTTCAACTTGAAGCAGTTTTTGAATGAAGCTTCAACCGAAGATTTAGCACAATACGCAACGGTCCCAGCGCAAATTGATTGGAAATTAGACCCAACAACTGGGGTGGCGGTATATCAAGGTACCGGGCAACCAACGGATATTGAATATACGTACAACGTTGGTGCAATGCTAACAATGCCCGTTCACGTTGATTTACAAGCTGATCCAACCGTGGCAGCCTACCATGTTGACTTTGCGGCAACTGATAGTAAAACCACGGTTACTGCCAAAACAGTTGACCTCTCATCAACTGATGATGGTGTCTTGACCGCTGACCAAGTGCCAGCCTACAAAGTCAATGATGCCAACTATCACTTTGTTGGTTGGGAAGATGCGACCGGGCAAGCCATTAAGCTTAATCAAGCCGGCCAAATTATTGGTAGCAAAACATTGTACGCAGTGGTTGCACCGAACGCTTACACGATTTCATTTGACACTGCTGGTGGCACTAAATTAGCTGACACACAGGCGAAAACGGCAAGTGGCTCAAAAACTAGCACGTATACATTACCAGCCGGACCAACAAAAGCGGACTTCAGTTTTACTGGTTGGGAAGATGATCGGGGCAATACCTACAAAGCTGGTGATACCGTTAAGTTAACGGCGGATACTAAGTTTACTGCACAATACCAAGCTAATGGTGCGACTGCCGTTAAGCTGGCAGTGGCGGTGACAAGTAACAAGGCAACGGATACGGGAGCAACCTTAACTGGTACGGCAACAGCCGGCGCAAGTTTAGCGGTTGTTGATCAATATGGTGTCACAGTTGCGACTGGTACGGCTGACAGCAAGGGTGCGTTTACCTTAACTGCTAAAGGCGTAGTTGCTGGTGATACTTTGACCGTAACTGCTACCAAGACTGCGACGGCCACGCAAACTTACACTACCGCGACGGCCAACAAAGTGGTTGCTGCTGAGCAGGTGGCAGTGAGTGTACCAAAGACAACTCCTAAGACCCCAGCGCCAGCTAAGAAGAAAGTTGCAACTAGCTTGAAACTTGATAAAGCTTACACCGCTAACAAGTATGTCACTGGTAAAACTGAAGCAAAAGCGCAAGTTACGGTGACAACTAAGGCTGGTAAAGTTCTTGGCAAGGTTAAGGCAGCAACGAACGGTAAATTCAAAGTTAAGTTGAAAACTACTAAGGCACAGACGGTCTATGTCAGTGTTAAAGCAATTGACACTAAAACTACAACAAAAAACACGACTAAAAAGGCACTTAAAGTTACAAAGAGCCCTGCGCCTAAGCGAAGTACACTCAAAGTTACTAAAAAGACCTTTACAGGTAAGACAACCCAAGGCGCAACTGTTAAGTTATACAACGCCAAAGGAAAGGTCGTTGCACAGAAACACGTAACGACGAAAAACGGTAAATTCTCAATTAAGTTGAAGCAAACTTATAAGAAGGGTACTAAGTTCACCGTTAAAGTTCAAAATGATCACGCACATGGCTTTGCCAAAGCTCAAACGAGTTTTAAAGCTAAGTAATTAATGTGATGTCGAAAAAACGACCTAACAATGCCTTTTGCAGGGGCTTTTGTGAGGTCGTTTTTTTCAATAATAATTTATTTGCTGGATAGACATCACGAAAAAACAAACGAGTTCAGGGGAGGGGTTTTATTTATGAAGTTAGCAACAAAAGTTAAATTAGGATTATTCAGTACGGTGTTATTAGGAACCGTATCAGTTGGCGTTTTTACGAATGTTGTCCCAGATGCCGTTGCCGGTCATAGTACGTTAATTCGGGCGTCGGCAGCTGAAACGGATAATCAAGCGTATCAAGTTGGTGTCGGCACACACGTTAACGGTTCATTTGGTCCCAATTACTATTTTAATATTGCAAAGTATTTGGGCACGCAATACACAGACCTTAAACTCACAGGCGACTCAGCGACGAGCACAGTAACCGGGTGGACGTTAAAAGATCAAAATGTTGCGTATTATAACGGTGTGTCACAGCCGACCACAATTAGTTTTAGTTATACAGATAGTGATGGTAAAACCCAAAATAAGACGGTTACCTTAAGTGCCGACTTAGTCCGGACTAGTTTTAACTTAACGTTTAAAATCGCCCCAGCAGATGCAAATAAAGTTACGTTAGCCGCTGGTGTGGCCGCCGATATTTCAAACGTTTTGGTGAACCCGGATGGGACAGTTAGTGTGGTAATTCCCGTTTCGGCTACCGAATCATCAAGTGGCGCCAATAACGGGATTGCTTCATTACTGACACAAGCTGATTTGGATAAGAATTTACAATTAACATTTTTGATTCAGGGTTATGGTTTGACGGAATGGAACACCAAAGCGGATGGAACTGGTACGGCGTTGGCGTTAAATAAGCTAGCGGCGGGGCAATATGAAGACCAAACTTTCTATGCCGTCGTAAAAAATACAACCAACGTGCGTTTTAAAGCGGACTCAACGCGCAGTGATTCAGTGGATGCAATTACCGCATCTTTGGATGATAAAACGCAAATTGGTACGGTGACAGCCCCAGATGTTACCGCTAAACCGGGTTACCGTTTTGATGGTTGGGCGGAATTTAACAGTGATGGGACGTCAGTTGTTGATGGAGACGGCAAGCAAGTTATTGTCCAACCACATGCGACCGCTAGTGTTAAGCGTGGTGCGTACTTTGAAGCGCGGTATACGGATTTAAAACAACTGACCGTAACTTTGAATACCGGTAAGGGCACATTTAGCTACACGCCAGCAACGGTAAGTAGTAAGCCAACCGATGCAAAGGGAAACAACTTGTATGTGGCGACCGATTACTATGATGATCAAAATGGATTTGCGTTGGGTAGTATCCCAACCCCGGAATTAGCCAATTATCAATTTGACTATTGGACCGACGCGCAAGGCAAGCAAGTTGCCAGTTATCCTAATCCAAAGCTAACAGGTGCCACAACGTACTACGCGCACTATACGGCGTTACCTAAGTATTCACTGACGTATGATTTGAATGGCGGGCAAGCAACGAAAACTAGTGAAACCGTGTACTTCGATAACAATACCGGTTTCACGTTACCAGCTGGACCAACAAAGCAAGGGACTGAGTTTGCATATTGGCTAGGTAGTGACGGTAAAGCATACGCCGCCGCGAGTGGGGTTAATTTAAGTGATTTTGCTAGCAAAACCCTGACGTTTAAGGCTGTTTACACTGCTGATGTGGCGCAATACCAAGCGACATTTGTGGTAGGTGGTACGAAAACGAGCGTGAAATTCTCCGGTAACTTACTCGATGGAACAACGGCAAGTATCTATGATGGAAATACTGCCACGTTGCAGGATTCAACTGGAGCAACGTTTGACTATTGGTTGGGTAGCGACGGTAAAGTCTATGGCGATTACACAACTTTGCCAGCGAGTGATATTACACTGACGGCCGTTTTTGTAACCGGTGAAAATACTGGAGTAGCGAAAAAAATTACATTTAAGACCGCAACCACGGCGAAAAATGTCAGCTTACCAGCGGATGAAAATGGCACAATTAACTACTACGGTCGTTATTACTTACCGTATACAACGCCAACGGCTGACGGCCAAGTATTTGCCTACTATACTGATGGCAAAGGAAATCATTTCCAACCAGGGGACGCAATTGCGATTGCCGATAGTGGCATTACCTTAACCGCCGTGTTTAATAGCGTGGCAAGTACTAACGCGGATGCGGCTAGTGTAATTGATACTGCTAGCGAGTATAGCGATACAGCGCAGGCTGATGCAGATGCAGTGAAGAAAGCAGCGGAGCAAGCGAAGGCAGACGCAGCGAAGAAAACCGCGGACCAGGCCAAAGCGGACGTAGCGAAGAAAGCGGTAGACCAAGCAAAGGCGGACGCAGCCAAGAAAGTAGCAGACCAGGCCAAGGCCGACGCAGCCAAGAAGGCAGCAGCCAAAGCCAAGGCCGACGCGGCGAAGAAGGCAGCAGCCAAAGCTAAGGCGGACGCAGCGAAGAAAAAGGCAGCAAAGGCAAAAGCAGCGGCGAAGAAGAAAGCCGCTAAAGCAAAAGCGGCTGCCAAGCAAAAGGCGGCTAAACCCAAGTTGAAAGTAACCGTGAAGCACACAGTCAAGAAGTTCACTGGCACAACAACTAAGGGGGTCACAGTTAAAGTTTATAATGCCAAGGGAAAGTTACTTGGTAAAGCTAAGGCCAATGCCAAAGGTAAATTTACGATTAAGCTAAAAAAGAAGGTCGCTAAAAAAGCTAAGTTGAAGTTTGTGGTACAAAACAACAAGGCAAATGGTGCCAAAAAATTAACTAAAACAATCAAAGTTAAGTGAGTTAACAAATCCACGTCAATGCCGGCGTGGATTTTTTTGTCTTTGGATTCGCTTACAAATAAGAAGTAACTCTTGACATCAACGCGGGAACTCCTTAGAATGTAGGTAGTTTGCGAATATTGTCGCAAAGGTATTATTGAGAATAATAATTAAATAGCTACCGAAGTAGTGAAAGTGCTTCGCCACCTAGAAATATAGGGGTGGTGTATGCACTTTTTTTGTACCCAAATTACATGGTTGGGTATGCCCGAACGGCTACCCAAACTATATGATTGAGCATGCCCGAACAGCTACCCAAATTACATGATTGAGGTTCTCCATACGACTGACCTCAAACGCAAAAGAAAGGATCTTAAACATGGCTAACGCTGGAAGTACCATTACAGAATTTGACACGATTGCCGCTATTAGTACGCCACCTGGCGAAGGGGCGATTTCGATTATTCGTTTAAGCGGTGAAGAAGCCGTTGACGTTGCTTGTCGGGTTTTCAAAGGCAAGAACTTAAGCAAAGTTGATTCACACACAATTAATTACGGACATATTATTGATCCGGATAAAGATAATCAAGAAGTTGATGAAGTGATGGTCTCAGTAATGCGGGCACCACGGACATTTACGCGTGAAGACGTCATTGAAATTAATGCGCACGGTGGGATTGTTGCGACTAACCGCATTCTCCAATTGCTCTTGAGTAATGGTGCCCGGTTAGCTGAACCTGGTGAATTTACCAAGCGGGCGTTCTTGAACGGCCGGATTGATTTGTCACAAGCAGAAGCCGTGATGGACTTAATTCGCGCTAAAACTGATCGTTCAATGCAAGTTGCTTTGAATCAATTGGATGGGAACTTGTCTGGTTTAATTCGCAAGATTCGGAAGGACATCGTGGATACTTTGGCGCAAGTCGAAGTTAACATTGATTACCCTGAATATGATGCGGTTGAGCAAATGACAACGCAATTGTTATTGGAACAAGCAACGAATGTGCAAGCACACGTTGCGCAATTATTAAAAACGGCCAAGCAAGGTAAAGTTTTACGTGAAGGTTTGGCAACAGCGATTATCGGCCGACCAAATGTGGGTAAGAGTTCAATTTTGAACCACTTGTTGCATGAAGATAAAGCGATTGTGACGGAAATTGCTGGGACAACCCGGGATGTGATTGAAGAATACGTCAACGTCCACGGTGTGCCTTTGAAGCTGGTTGATACCGCTGGGATTCGTGATACAGAAGACGTCGTTGAAAAAATCGGGGTCGAACGTTCACGGGCTGCGATTGTTAAGGCTGACTTAGTGATGTTGGTGCTGAATACGAATGAACCATTAACCGATGAAGATCGTGAATTGATTAAGATTACTGCTGATAAGAAGCGGATTGTGATTTTGAACAAGACTGATTTGGAACAAAAATTAGATCCAAATGATATCGCGAGTTTGATTGAACCAAACGAAATGATCGCTGTTTCAGTTTTGAAAAACTTGAACATGGACTTATTGGAAGAAAAAATCGCGCACTTGTTCTTTGATGAAGGTATCGAAAACAATCAAACGACGGTGATGGTCACTAACGCGCGCCACATTGGTTTATTAGCTAGCGCAAGTAAGTCGTTGCAAGCGGTCATTGATGGTGTTGCGATGGGGATGCCGGTTGATATTGTGCAAATCGATATGACGGATGCCTGGGACAAGCTTGGTGAGATTACTGGGGATTCGGTCCAAGATGATTTATTGACGGAATTATTTAGCCAATTCTGTCTTGGAAAGTAGGAATTCGCGATGACGCAAGTATATTTTTTATGTACTGGTAACTCATGCCGCAGTCAAATTGCGGAAGGATACGCCAAGCAAATGCATCCTGAATGGATAATTGCGAGTGCCGGTGTTGAACAACATGGTTTGAATCCACGGGCCGTAGCGGTGATGGCGGCAGATGGTGTTGATATTAGTCAGCACACGTCAAAATTAATCGACAACGATTATTTGCTGTCATCAGACTTAGTAATTACGTTGTGTGGGGATGCACGCGACAAGTGTCCAGTGACCCCACCGACAATTGAACGGTTGCACTGGGGATTAAACGATCCTGCTCAAGCGACTGGTACTGAGGATGAAATCATGGCGGTGTTCCGCGAAGTTCGTGATGAAATAAAAAAACAGATTGAAAATTTAGCAGTTTAATAACGCGTATTTAAGCGCAAATAAATAGGAGAATTAATTATGGCAGTTATTCCATATGATGCTGGCGAATACGACGTAATTGTCGTTGGTGCTGGTCACGCTGGTTCAGAAGCCGCTTTGGCAGCCGCGCGCATGGGTAACGAGACATTATTGATGACGATTTCACTTGAAATGGTCGCATTTATGCCCTGTAACCCTGCAGTAGGTGGTCCCGCAAAGGGAATTGTCGTGCGCGAAATTGACGCCCTTGGTGGTGAAATGGGTCGTAATACCGATAAGACATACGTTCAAATGCGGATGTTGAACACTGGTAAGGGTCCAGCTGTGCGCGCTTTACGTGCTCAATCAGACAAAGACGCTTACCACATGGAAATGAAAAACACGATGGAACACACGCCTAACTTAACTTTACGTCAAGGAATTGTCGAAGAAGTGTTAGTTGAAGATGGCGAAGCTGTTGGCGTGAAGACCTCAACTGGTGCGATGTACCATTCTAAGGCCGTTGTGTTAACCGCCGGAACTTCATCACGTGGGAAGATTATTATTGGGGAATTGATGTACACATCAGGCCCTAACAACTCACAACCTTCAATCAAATTGTCAGAAAACTTGTTGGATCTTGGTTTTGAACTCAAGCGTTTCAAGACTGGGACACCACCACGGGTTGATGGTTCAACGATTGATTTTTCAGTGACCGAAGAACAACCTGGGGATGAAAAGCCGAACCACTTTAGCTTCACCTCAAAGGATGAAAATTACCTTGCTTTGAAGCAACAATTGTCTTGTTGGTTAACTTATACAAATGAACACACGCACGATATTATTCGTGAAAACTTGCACCGGGCACCAATGTTTACTGGTGTGATTGAAGGGGTTGGCCCACGTTACTGCCCATCAATTGAAGACAAGATTGTGCGTTTTGCAGATAAGTTGCAACACCAATTGTTCCTCGAACCAGAAGGCCGCAATACTGACGAATGGTATGTTCAAGGTTTCTCAACTTCAATGCCTGAAGAAGTGCAATTGAAGATGTTGCACTCAGTGGCTGGTTTGGAAAATGCTGAATTAATGCGTCCTGGTTACGCCATCGAATACGACGTGGTGGCACCACACCAACTTCGGCACACTTTGGAAACTAAGGTCATCAAGAACTTGTTTACTGCCGGTCAAATGAACGGAACTTCTGGTTATGAAGAAGCCGCCGGTCAAGGAATTATCGCTGGTATCAATGCCGGTCTCCGTGCCCAAGGTAAAGAAGGCTACGAAATGAAGCGTTCTGAAGGTTACATTGGGGTTATGATTGATGACCTTGTAACTAAGGGAACTAACGAACCTTACCGTTTGTTGACTTCACGGGCCGAATATCGTTTGTTGCTCCGTCATGATAACGCTGACTTGCGTTTGACTGAAAAGGGTCACGAACTTGGGATGATTTCCGACGAACGTTATGCCGAATTTACAGCTAAGCGTGATGCGATTGAAGCGGAAAAGAAGCGTTTGAACACAATTCGTATCAATCCAAATGAAGCCTTGGATAAGTACCTCGTTTCTTGTGGTTCTAACCCAATGAAGGATTCTGTATTGGCTGCTGAATTGCTTCGTCGGCCAGAAGTTGACTACGCTAAGTTGTTAGAATTCGTGCCAGCGAGCGCAACGCCACTTGATCGCTACGTGATTGAAGAAGTTGAAGTGCAAGTTAAGTACGAAGGCTACATCAAGAAAGCGCAAGAAAAGGTTGATAAGCTCCACCGGATGGAAGCTAAAAAAATTCCGTTGAATATTGATTATTCAGCTATTGAAGGTTTGGCAATTGAAGCCAAGCAAAAGTTAGCGAAGATTGAACCAGAAACTTTGGCGCAAGCTTCACGGATTTCAGGGGTTAACCCAGCCGACATCGCCATTTTGAGCGTTTACGTGCAAAATGGTCGCATCGCTAAGTTACCAGCTGAAGTATAAATAAAGTACTAAAAATCGGCTAACGAGTGTAACAACTTGTTAGCCGATTTTTTGCGTTGATTGACACTTCCCGTATAATTAACATAATAAAGAAAAGTGGGGTAGGAAAATGAAAAATGTTACGTATGATGTTGGGGTAATTGGTTCAGGACCAGCCGGATTGGCGGCGGCATTTCGGGCTAAGGGACAGGGTAAAAGCGTGGTGATTATTGAGAAATATCTCTGGGGTGGCACGTGCCCAAACTATGGTTGTGATCCTAAAAAAATCTTGATGAGTGCCGTTGAAGGCGTGACACGCGCCCAACAAATGAGTAAAGCCGGCTTAAAAGGTACGTTAGCGATTGATTGGCCAGCGTTGATGGCACACAAACAAACGTATGTCGATGCAGTGAAACCGCGCAAAACGAAAGGGTTAGATGACGCCGACATTGAGCGCGTGTATGGAGCAGCCCAATTTATTAGCACCGATGAAGTGCTAGTTGCCCAAGCTGATACAACAATTAAAGCAACTGACTGGATTATTGCGGTTGGGCAACGTCCAAGCACATTACCGATTCGCGGAGCCGAATTATTAGGTGATAACGAAACATTCTTGAACTTAGCTGAAATGCCAGCCACAATCGCATTTATTGGGGCCGGTTTTGTGGGGATAGAATTTGCGACAATTGCGAGTGCGGCTGGCGCACAGGTGCATGTGATTGATCGGAGTTCAGAAGCGCTAAGTGGGTTTGACCCAGAGCATGTTGACGACGTCGTGCAACATTTGGCAAACGATGGCGTTGAATTTCATTTTGGAGTTGGCGTTGTCGCAGTGACGCGCAACAGTCAAGGCTTACAAGTTGAGTTGGCTGATGAGACAAGTTTGCAAGTCGATGCCGTTTTTAATGCAGCCGGGCGCACGGGCAATGCCGATTTATTGGCTGTGGATAACGCGAATATCAAAATTGATGAACATGGCGAAGTGCTTGTGGATAACTATTTGCGCTCAAGTAATCCACATGTGTATAGTATTGGCGATGTTGCGAGTTCACCAGTGCCAAAGATTGTCCCTGTGGGTAACTTTGAGGGTCGCTATGTTGCGGACTTACTGACGGGCGCAACGACAGCGCCAATTAGTTATCCTGCGACACCAGTTGTTGTTTTTGCAAAACATCGGCTGGCGCAAGTTGGCATGACGATGGCTGCCGCGCGTGCAAATAACTATAAGATTATTGATTTTGATGTAACTGATGTCATTACTTTCTACCGTTCATTAGATGCCGCTAAAGTGCGCGTGGTGGTTGATAATAATGACGTAATTGTTGGTGCAAGTGTCGTGGCTGATGAGGCTGAAGAACTCATTAATTATTTTGTGACGATTATTAATACACATCGGACGTTTGCCCAAACGCAAGCTAATATTTATGCTTATCCATCATTGGGATCGGATATGGCGGATTATTATGCATAAATTATTATAGTGATTAGTAAGGGCTATCTTTGGTAATAAAAATCCGAGTTCGGTATACTTAAATTGTATAGAGTATGCAATTTTACGGGGTATCGAGGGTCGGTGGGGCAACCTCGTGTATGTAGTATTTAACGGAATTCGAGGAGCTGGTCGAGCATCCTCGTACATGCAGTTTTTAACGGAATTCGAGGAGGATTACAAAGATGGCAAAAACAACAATTGGAATTTTAGGAGCCGGTTATGCTGGTTTGCTAGCATTAAAAGTTTTGCAACATAAGGCTAAGAAGGATGTGGCAATCACTTTAGTTGATCGGAATGACTATCACTATGAAGCAACCGATATTCATGAAGTTGCAGCCGGTGGTCAAGGACCAGAAAAAATTGCTTATCCAATTAAAGATGTTGTTGATGACAAAGTGACAACTTTTATCCAAGGCTTAGTAACTAAAATTGATAAGGAAACTAAGACGGTTGAAATTGAAGGCCATGCAACAATGACTTTCGATTATCTAATTGTGGCACTTGGTTTTGCTTCTGAAACATTTGGCATTCCTGGGGCACAAGAATATGCATTACCCATGGATGATGTGGAAACTGCTAAGGCGGTCCATGAACACATCATTAATAAACTTGTCGATTATCAAACATCAAAAAATCCAGAAAACTTGAAGTTCTTGGTTTGTGGAGCTGGGTTCACTGGCATTGAATTATTGGGGGCGATGTGCGAACAAAAATCAGGTTATGCCGAAACTGCCGGTGTCACGGATGACGAAATTCAAATCATGTGCATTGATGCATCATCAAAGCTCTTACCAATGTTCCCCGATGAGTTGACGGCGTATGGTGTTAAGAAATTGACTGACCAAGGTGCTGTGATTATGACTGGCAAGGGAATCAAAGAAGTTCGTGATGGTGCGGTGGTTTATGAAGATAACTCCGAAACGCATGAAATGAAAGAACTTACTGCCGGCACAATTATTTGGACAACTGGTGTGAGTGGTAGTCATGTCATTAAAGATTCTGGTTATGAAGCTCGGCGTAATCGTGTTTCAGTAACACCAGAATTGCAAGATCCGGACGATGATCACATCTATGTCGTTGGTGATGTTAGTGCCGTGATGGACGATGAATCCGGTCGTCCATGGCCAACTACTGCGCAAATTAGTCTTGTAATGGGGCACACAGCAGCCGAAAATATCATCGCTGATATGGCTGGCGAAACGCTTGAACAATTCACCTACAAAACGCAAGGTACCGTTTGCTCACTTGGGAATACTGATGCGATTGGGATTGTTGGCAAGAATAGTCAAGTTAAAGGCTACCCAGCGTCTGTCCTGAAAAAAGTTATCATGAATAAATCATTGATGGAAACTGGTGGTATGAAAGAAGTCCTCCACAAGGGGCGCTTTGATTTGTATCACTAAACTTGAAAAATTAATTAATATGCTAATTGCGCTGTCCTGGATTTTGGGACGGCGCTTTTTTTGTGTGAGTCAGAAAAAGGCCTATCATTCGATAAGCCTGTAATGTTGAAATTAATTAATGTAATGAGAAAATATTTGTGGGTGAGACACGACACGTCCGCTCTGTAAAATATGTCTAATTTATCTGTGTTGAAGTAAGCATGTTAACGTGCTTTAGAGACTGCTAGTCAAAGCAGGTGGTCTAAATACGAAGCTGCAAACTACCTCTTGTCCCACACCCTAAAATCTTAACAACAAGTTAAGATTGCTTGATAAGTGTTCATCTTACATTCGTGAGTCAAAGTCTTGATTACACCAGAACCCTTACCTTTGGCACCAAGAATGTCATTCAATTCTAATTCTGAAACTTCATCCAATGCGGTTAATGCTACTTCGTTCATCTTCATGATAGTAATATCCTCGATTTCTTCTCTTTGAATTCTAACAACTTTCGTTGCACTAATTAATCAACAAGTTAAGAGTAATTGTTATTTAGCAGACTGTAAAATTGACCAGAGTTAGGGATAGGTGTCGTGAAGATTACTTAAGTTGGTTTAACGAGACCAAAAATTTGGTTTAAAGTGAATTATCAAATTATCCAATTGAAGTAAGCTAAATCTTCTTTGACATTTGTTAATCTACGTTTTGAAATGCCTGTAATTTCTTCGTTGTTTGAAAGTAACACTTTATAATTTTGCTTAATTCGATCATATTCAATTTTTTCAATTCGGCTAATTGGAATTAAAGATGAGCGAGTAATCGTTATGAAACCAAAGTTATGCAATTTATCATATAATTCCTGCATGGTTTCATTTGTAGTGAATGAAGTGTTGTCAGTTAAGTTAATTCGTACTTTACGTAAAGATTTATTTATTGAAACAATCTCATTTACTGGAATCATGTTGATAACATTTTGCACCTTAATACCAATTTTTACGTTTTCAGATTTTAGTATAGGAACATTGTGGTCCACTATATGGTTTAAACGTTCAATAGTATCTTGAAGTCGCACAGCATCAATGGGTTTTGTAATGTAGTCAACCGGTTCTGTATCATATGCATCAAGTGCAAACGAAGGATCTGATGTGCAGAAAACAAGGTTTATTTGTGGATAATGTTCCTTGATTTTTTTGCCGATTGCAACGCCATTTTCGTTTGTGAGAATAATATCTAGGAATAATACATCGATGTTTTCATAATTTTCTTTGATGTATTGCCATGCTGAACTAAATGAATTAAAAGTGTTTAATACATTAACGTTATTATAGAAGGCCAAGAGCGTGGTAAGCGATTTAATACTAATATCGTCATCGTCAATAATTATTGTATTTAATTTTGTGTGCATCGTTTATGCCCCTATTTCATTTAATTGGTAGTTCAACTTGTATCATAACCATATCGGTATTAGGAACTGTAATAGTAAGAGTTCCATTGTAAGTGCTTGTTATTTTATCTATTATATACATCCCGTACCCATGCTCAGTTTTGTTAACTTTCGAGGTTATCCCGGGCTTTAAAATGTTGGTTTGTAACTTGTCTGGAATTGAACCAGAATTTAATACTTGAATATTAAATTGTTTTTCGTCAAACGAAAAATGTACTGTGACTTTCCTGTCTTGTGAGTTACTTGCTGCCTCTATTGCATTTGACATGAGGTTATTGAGTAATCGACTTAAGTCATACAAGTCAATAGGTAGCGTTGATAAATTCGAATTATAATATATATTCAAATTTATGTTATTTTCTTTAGCGATTACCTGGTGATTAAATAATAATGCGCTTAATTCGGGATATTTTAAACTAGCTATGGCATTAATAGATGCATTATCGATTATTAATGAACGGAGATATGCCTCTAACTCGTTGTATTGCCTTAATTTAACTAATTGATTAATTGTATTGATATGGGAGTTATAGTCATGCCGGCTAGCACGGATTGAATTAACGTAATTGTTTAAATCTTTAACTTGTTCTACGTGAAAACGCGTTTGTTCTTGTTCAATTGCGTGCTGATAGCGAGTAATCACGATGGTACTAACTAGCATTGTAAGTGCAAAAAATAATAGCATTACTAAGCCAACTGTAGAAAAGCCCAACGATTTAATAGAATTGTGAATAGTAGTGCTCGTAATTGGAATTGCGACAAGAAAAATTGAAAAAATACATAAAAATAAATTGGTGTGTGTTTGCCAAAATTGTTTAATATTTTTATTTTGGGCCTTCTTGTTAATCACTATTCGTAAAATTAGGGTAATAATATTTACGAATAGAAAGAACACGGGTAGTAGTGCTTGTGAAGACAAGATGGGAAGACTCATGCTATTTAGTAAAATGATGTAACCGATAAATAAAAGTACAAATAGTGCTAGACCAACAAGATAAGTCAGCAGCATATTCTTTCTATGGGTTACTAAAATAATACAAATTGTGATGATTGAAAATGCAATTTCTAAAATGCTATTTGAATGCGATAACGGGAAAAATGAGTATATTAAGCCATTACTTACAACAAGCAATGTTGTTGTTGCAGTTCGGAATGTCAAAAGATTCTGCTGTGTTATTGTGGAACCGATATTTAGAACTGACACAACTACAATAAGTAACATTATTATCATAAAAAAATTCCCCCATGAATTAATAACTTTAAACACAATATATTTTACTTTAATCATCAATGTACCACAATGGAGCGTATTTTGGTGTTTTTCAATCAATTAGGCATAATTACCTTTTGGAGTTAATGTAAGTCCATACGAGGGCAATGGGGGACGACGAAAATTGATTGAAAATAAAGCAGAAATCAAATTATTCCAACAGTTTGCAAAAAAATATATCGCCATGAAGCAGATTGATTGGAAAATTAATGAGGAATTAATTTCGAGTAATAGATGTGTAGAGCTCGTAATCAATGATTTAGGACGACCACTTGTTTATTTGGTAAATGAGGCGCGGTTGAACGGTCAGTTGATTGGAGATACTCCGCAGGAGAGGTATCAAGATTACATTACTCGTTACATTGACACCGGTAAGTCTGCCAAACGGTTGGGGGAATTATTTCCAATTCTAGTAAGTGATTTACAAAATGATATTAAGCAGTATAGCAATGAAATAAAGAACATCATGAAACTATATGAGCAAGATCAAATTGAATTACAACGAGACGGTGTAATATCTCGTATTGAGCCTATCAAGAGTGTTCGTATTGAAGGTGATCTGCATGGCGGACAAGGTGTTGCAATAGTTGAACTTACGGATAAGCAAAGGTTTGTCTACAAACCAAAATCAATTGCTAACGAAATTTTTGTCAATGGGGTATTAGAGTTTGCGGAGCGTAATAGTACGAAGGTGCTAGAAAATTATAAGTTAAAAGCGCTGGATAAGGATTGTTATGGGTGGATGGAATATGTTTCACACAGTGATTTAAAATCCAAAAATGATGCATTTCAATACTATCAACGGCTAGGTCAATTAACTGCAATTGCATATATTTTGGGACTGTCAGATTTGCATTTTGAAAATTTAGTAAGTCAAAGTGATTTTCCTGTATTAATAGATAAAGAAGTAATTTTTTCTGAATCGTTGCTGACGCCTCAATTGTTAAATAATGCGCAAGTTCGTGTGAATGAACGAATTGTAAATTCTGTCACGGGTACGGGATTATTACCAATCAAAAACGAAAATAAAAATTTTGGTGGTGATACAAGCGCATTTATGGGTGGAACTTTTACAACAAAACAGCGGGTGTTGGAAAATGCGGGCCGAGATGATTTGCATTTTGTGCGTAAAGTGGTTAGGACAAAGAACACGGATCACTTGCCGTCGTACGATAACATACCAATTCTGCCAAGTGATTATTTACAATCAATCAAACTAGGATTCCAAAACGTTTACTTTAGTATTTTCGATAACAAACAAAGTTTTATTGAATGGGCTGAGTTGCCATCCAAAGCGATAAAATCAAGGGTGTTAATAAGAAATACGATGGAATATGGAACTTTATTACAAGCAGCACAGTCACCAACATTCAGCTCAAAGCGGGCAGCACTATTTAACAAATTAAGAACATATCCGGCTCTTGAAAGTGAAACTGTTATTGATTCTGAAATTGCACAATTGGATATGCTAAGTGTTCCATTTTTTTATCAAAGGTGTGATTCAAATAACGTATATGACATTTTTAATCAAGTGGTATATTCGACTGGGCAGTCTTTGTTCACAAATTTTAAGAAAGTCATTAATAAAATGAGTTTGTATGATTGTGCTGAGCAATTAACTATGATTGATTTTTCAATCACCAGTATGGAAAAACTTCGATATGACGGTACTAAGTTTAATAGATATGACAACTCGAAACATGTTGTAAATGATGAAAGCCGGCTTGATACTGCTAAAGCAGCGTTGTTGAAAATTATCATTGATAATGCGGTAGTTGGTGATGATAATACGGTGAATTGGATGAACTTAACCGTAGGTGAATTGGATGAATTTGAATTTCAAGTTTCTGATAATAGTTTGTACAATGGTGTCGCTGGTTTTGCGCTACCATTGTTACAAGCATACCAAGAGAGTCATTCAGTGAAATTAAAGAAGTTATTAGAACAAGTTGTATGCACTCTAAAAAATGATACCCAGGAAAGTGACTATTCACTATTTAATGGACGGCTTGGACAATTGTTGATCATCCAAAATATTGAAAAAGTTTTGAATTGTAATCAATCAGAAAAAGAACCAATTAAGCGATGTTTGCAAGATACTGTTCATTCAACAAGAATTCTTTACGATGATGTGATAGCGGGATATGCTGGCCAAATAATTGCAATCTACAAAAATGTAGATGATTTGTCGGATTATATGGATGAATTAAATGGGTTGGGAAACATTTTATTGAAGAATGGAATTATTAAGGGTGATACGGAATACTGGCAAGCGCGTGATGGTTCAACGCTAGTTAATCCCAGTTTTGCTCATGGAAACAGTGGTATTCTTTCTGCGCTTCTGATTATGTACAAGTTAACTGCTGAATTAAAGTACTTCAATGCGTTTCTGTGTGGATGGAATTTTGAAAAACAGTTTAAGACAGACTTGGGATGGAAAGATTTACGCAAGAGTGACAAACGCGAATCACCATATTGGTGCCATGGTGCCGCAGGAATCTTAGAAGCCCGGCTAATTTGGGTACAAATTGATGATGAAATGCACTGTTTAAACGCTGAACAACGTTTGAATGTAGAAGATGAATGTTGGTTAGCAACAAGAAATTTGTTGAACATTGGGTTACAGTTGGAGAATTTTTCATTATGTCATGGGGTGATGGGAAGTTTAGTTGCCCTGAATGATTTTGCAAGGTACGTTGATAATGAAAAAATTAAGAGTATTGTGAAACACCATATGAACGTTGTATGTGAGTTTGGATTGGAAAAAGGTTGGATTTGTGGATTAGGTACACATTATTTCTCATATGGCCTTTTCACTGGTATTTCGGGTATTTTATTAGGCATTGATACAATTAGCTCTGATACAGAGTCGATATTATCACTCAAGCTGTAAGGAGGAGTATTTTGAAAGTTGTATTACAAAATAATAATCAAGACTGCTTATTAGCTTGCTATTCTATGATTTTGTCATTTTATGGGGCAAATGTACCTATTTATCAATTATATGATCAAGATTTAATCCCGCCGGATGGATTATCGGTTGAATTTCTAAAAAAATTAAACACGAAATACGGTTTGAAAATGGGAGCATATAAAGGAGGGATGGATAAAATAATTTTGGTGTTTCGTCGCCTTAATGCCCCGTTCATTATTCAGTGGGAAGATAATCACTTTGTAGTGGTAGAAAACATACAAAAAAAATGTGTTTCGATTGTTGATCCGAATTATGGACGTCGAAAGGTTTCATACGGCGATTTTGAGAAGGGGTACAGCGGATACGTTATATTATTAAAAAACACGAGTAACTTTATTAAGCGGCAAAAAATAAATGAGTTTTATCCATATTTACTAAATGCATTTAAGGGTAAGAATTCAATTCAGTATTTAATTTCGTTAGGGTTGATACAATTAAGTACTATTGGATTTTCAATTTTAATAAAACAGATATTAAGTAATCAGTTTCCAATTATTTCAATCATTGCGATGGTGTTAGCTCTTTGTCTAGGTCGCTTTATTGGATATCTGTTTGAACGGACTGCGCAAATCAATACCAATTATAAGTTTGAGGAGAAAGTAACCACTAAGCTTTTTGAGGGGATATTTAGCCGACCATTGATGTACTTCAGGAATAATACTCCCGGAGCCGTGTTGGAAAAAATGAATTTACGTACATCAATTCGTGACAGTATGTTGTTTAATATAATCCCGGCAATGATTAACTTTTTGTCAGTGTTTGTACTGTTTGGATATTTGATTCTTATTTCGCCTCAACTATCGTTGGTAGCATTAATAGTTACATTTTTATATGGGGTGGTGAATATTCTTATATACAAGAGACGTATTGCGTCTAATTCTGAATATATTCAAAACTTAATTAATTTATCGGAAACCATGCAAGAAGACTTGGTATCAATTGATCAAATAAAAGCTCAAAATTTTGAGAATAAAAGTGTTCAACGTTGGAAAAACAGTAGTTGGAATACGCAAGTAGCATATAACGGCTTATTAAAAATTGATTCATTTGCCAATTTTTTTAGTCAATTTTTTACTTTTGTAAATGTAACATTATTAATCACTTTTGGAATGTACCTAGTTTCCAAGAATAGCTTAACGATTGCTGATTTAGTGCTTTTTCAAACGGGCGTAACTATGTTTATGGGGGCAACGTCTCAAGTCCAAGCTGCATTGTTCGACTTATCAAATATAGATGTTTATGGTAACAAACTAGCTGACATGTTTGAAAAAGTAAAAGCAAAGTCAGATAGTTTCATTACTGATTCTGATACAAAATCTGAAGTAGCAATTCAGGTTAGAAATGTAAGCTATGATTATCCTGGAACGAGAGATAATATTTTACAAAATATTACATTCGATATTAATAAAGGTGAAAAAATTGCGATTGTTGGAGCTTCTGGTGCGGGTAAAAGTACGCTGTTGTTAATTCTTTTGGGGTTACTACCCGTAGAGGGGATAGTTGAATACGGAGATAAAAATTTCAGAAAAAATCTCGGTGTAGTACTACAAAATATGACTATGAGCAAAGGGACGGTTCTTGATAACTTAATTGATAATGAAATCACGCAAGAGAGTTTTGATGATGTTAATGCAGTATTGCGTGATGTAAATATTTTTGATGCTGTTAACAAATTACCCAAGAAGTTAGACTCACAGTTATTTCAACAGGGAAAAAATTTGTCAGGTGGTCAAGTACAACGATTGTTGATTGCGCGCTCTTTGTTGAATCAGTCAAGTCTAGTTTTTTGGGATGAAGCTTTCAGCAGCTTAGATAATCAAAATAGAAAATACCTGTATGAACATGTTCTGCGTAATGACTATTATTCGAATAAAACCATTGTGATGATAAGCCATCACATGGATGTTACTGATTTTGTAGACAAAATTATTTATGTAAATCAACGGACACACCAGGTTGAAGTAGGAACGAAGGAAATGCTTCTACAAAGTTCTAAAGATTATCGAAACTTTATATCCAATTTAGAAGGAAGTGAAAAATATGCATAATGTAATTGAAATTGATGGTTTAACCAAATCGTACGGTGGGAAAAAAGTATTGAATAATTTGAGCATCGTCGTCCAACAAGGGGATATTTATGGCTTTTTAGGTCCGAATGGCGCAGGAAAATCTACAACAATGAAAGCAATATTGCGATTGATTCAAACTAATGCGGGGGAGATTAAAGTATTCGATGGCGAAGATATTAGTTTGTCAAATGAATACTTACGTGACGTAGGTGCGCTTATTGAAGAACCGTCATTCTATCCTAATTTATCGGGTTACGAAAATCTCGAGATTGTTCAAAAACTTGCTCATTTACCAAAAGAGAATATAACAGAAGCTTTAAAGATTGTTGGGTTGAATGATAATGCTAAAAAATTAGCGAAGAATTATTCGCTTGGAATGAAGCAACGGTTAGGAATTGCGTTAGCATTGGTTAAATTTCCTAAGTTATTGATATTGGATGAGCCAACTAATGGTTTGGATCCTGACGGAGTTCGTGAAATTCGAGAAACAATTAAGTCATTACCAGCAAAGTACGGAATGACGGTGATGATATCAAGTCACATTTTATCCGAGGTTGATAAAATGGCAAATCGCATAGGTATCATCCAGAATGGAACCTTAAAATTCCAGGGGGCATTGGATGAATTAAAGGCAGCCGATTGTTTGGAAATTAAAGTCGATAATTTAGAAAAAGGTTATGAACTACTAGATCAAGGTGGTTTTGATGTAAAGCGGGAAGATGATGCGATTATCTCATCAAATATTGAGCGAGGTAATGTAATCGATATGAATAGTTTATTAGTCTCAGAGGGGGTTGGTGTTTACGGTCTGAACGTGCACCATGAATCACTGGAAGAGGTCTTTTTAAAATTGACGAAAGAGGCGTAGAGATGAAGTATTTACAGTTAGAATTTTTTAAAATGAAGCGCCAACACATGTTCATTCCGTTAATAGTTATTTTTCTAGTTAATTGTTTATGGTTTTTTATGGCCATCATGAAGACTGCAAATATGACTCAGCGTACTTTTTCATTTAATCAGGAATATGTATTGATGGAATTTATGGTTGTAAACGGAGTATTTATGCCGTTATTTCTATCGATTCTGGCTTCACGATTATCTGCCCCAGAACATGAAAATAGAATGTTTAATGTACTAACTATTAATAATGAAAATAGGCAAAAATTATTTAACGCGAAAGCAGCAGTGGGATTAATTGTTATTTTAGTAAGTATTGCTTTGCAATATGTGCTTTTGAAAAAAATAGCTGAAGTGTATCATATTTCATTCAACGGCCATTTGCTGGGTATTACGTTATTTTCTCTCTGCCTAGCATCATTTACGATGTATGTGTTCCAATTATTGCTTTCGTTCTTTTTAAAAAAACAAGCAATCGGTATTACTATTGGGTTAGTAGGAACCTTCATGTCGTTAGTTACCAGTGGGATGATTTCAGATAGGGTTACACGACTACTCCCAATTCAATATATCGGACTGCTCACGCCCGTTCGAATGGTTGGGAGACTGTTGGTTATTAAGCCAGATATATTTGTTAATTTAGTTGTTGTGTGCCTCGTTGGTTTTGCATTATTTGTAATAGCGCAAGTTAAATCAAGAAGAACTATGAGAGGATAAAGGATGTTAGAACTGATAAGAATTGAAGCAAAAAAAATGAAGCATAGTTTTTCAATGGGGATGTTATTGATTGGCGAAGTTGTCGGGTTATTATTTGGAACAATACTTTATGTTATGAATGCGGGAGTTTTTAAAGCTGAACATAGCCAATGGTTAGCTTTGTGGAGTGAAGGTACAGTGTTTTCATCACAAATTTTTATCCCACTGTTCACGGCAATTGTTGTTGCTTTAATTTGTAAGGTTGATATAGACAATAAGAACTTTGAACGAATGGCACAGTTGCCTTTAAAACCTTTGAAAATTATTATTGCTAAGTTTTGTTACCTTTCGCTGATTACGTTAGTTGCACAAATAATTTTTCTAGTATTATTCGTAGTTATTGGCGCGGTTCTACGCTTTCCCTGGATGCATAATGTATCACAATTTATCCGATGGACGTTTATGGGGTGGATTGGTTTATTGGCCATAATTGCAATACAATTTCTAATTTCATTACTGATGAATAGTCTTGCCATTTCTGTGCTGGTGAGCTTTGCCGCATCGATTGGTGGGTTTGTTGTAGCGCTATTAAGCAAAAATGTTGTCACATATTATCCGTTTTCACAAATGATGATAGGTATTCATTCGAAGGAATTATTTGGAATGAGTGCAACACAGGTAATAACATTCTTAATCACAGTGTTTACGTGTATTGTGTTTGGGTTGATTTTAACTAACGTTGTCCTTACAAAGCGATTAAGACGGTGATGTGAAATATTTGAGGTGTGGTAGGCGCCTTATGATGGTATAGCCAAGTGGTAAGGCATGGGTCTGCAAAACCTTGATCGTCGGTTCGAATCCGATTACCATCTTTGTTATTAAAAGTTTCAAATTGATAGAAAAGGAGAAAATAATGTTGTTCAAGTTTAAGATGTTAACAGGAATTAAAGAAACGATGGATTCAAATCACCTAACGATTGCCACATTAGAAACCAACGTTGAAGGGATTCGATATGGAGTGATTTTTAATGTAGCTGCTAAAGATAAACAACCGAATTTGTTATTTATTCGGCCAGATAACGAAGAATATAAAATGGTATTAACAGGCAACTATGAATTCCCAACATTCTTGGGGAATAAGTTGACTGAGTTTAGAGACTTCTTTCAAATTAGTAACGCTTTGAAGAATGGAACTTTCAAAGTTGCCAATTTTTTTGAAAAAATTAATAGCGGGTTGCATATGAATAACCATGAACCGCAATACAATGAACGCGTGGTTTATTCACAAATGAATCGGCATGAAAATCCATTGGCAGTTTATTTTTCTACATTCATTTCTCATGAAGCAAATGGTGATGGAGAACAGTTTTCACAAAAAAATCGACAAAAAGTTTACGATTTGTTGCGAGATACTTACCGCGAAATTGATGGGCATAATATTTCTGTACGATTTTCGCCCAAAGATGCAAATGGTGATAGTGGTGCGGAAACACGGAGCATTCGTGAAAAATTGAAAGAATTAGATTTGTAAAAATCAATTAAGATAGGAAATATTTTCCTGCTACGCGTACAACCAAAACTTGTAGTATACGAAAAAATTAACATGAAGTAGATAATATCTGCTTGCGAGAAAGAAGATAATTAAAATGGAGCTGGGACATTTGCTATGTCCTTTTTGCTTTGTACATAATTCTATTTTAGATTTGTCTATCGTTTTACTTCATCCTCACGAAGAGCAGGAGAAAAAGTTAGCGGCTTTCTTCACTAACAGTGTAGGGTATAGGGGAACCCTTTTATTGATGATTTTTCGGTATTTATCTATTATTTCGGCAGCCAAAGTCACACCACTTATTTTGCCGTATATCTATACAGTCAATTCATCTCTGAAAATTGTGACACCTTTTTTTCAAATTTGCCAATTTTTTGCACACCGCTACTGACGAGCCAGTCCCTCGCCCGCGCGCATACACGTTGTCATATACTTTTATCATCATCGTCATCCGCGTTTTGGTTTTTTGATGATTTGTTAGTTAGTCCTTTATTAATTAGTACTTAGTAGTTGCCGGAAACCCATGTGCTGGGAACCCATTTGATGGAAATCCATGTGCTGGAAACCCGTCTGCTGGAAACCCATGTGCTGGGAACCCGGCAAATGGTGGAAAGTTAGTAGTATCAAGGGTTCACTCGCTTTTTTGGCCGTGGTATTGGTGACGTAAGTCGGAAGATTTTGAATGAATAATGCAATTTTGGCAGTGGTTAACAGGATGGAAATGCAAGGCTTTGAGATTGACCAGTTTTTTAAATCAATTCGCAAGTGCTTATGTTAGAATAGGAGCAACAATCCGAGTATACTGGGGAAGTTAGTGTCAGGAAAGAAGAGGGATAGGATTATTATTGGGCAAAGAAGTATGAAAAATGGGAAAATACGGTGGAGTATTTTAGGGTTGATTTGGGTAGTAATTTTGGGCTTAGTTTTTTTCACGATGCCTAGTACCAAGCAAGCCGTCAGCCAAAATCAGACCATTAAGTTACCGGCAAGTTACACGACAGCGCAGGCGCAGAAGATTCAGTCAGACTGGAATAGCCAAACTAAAAATAAGCATAAAATTCAGGGAAGACAGGCAATCGTTGTCTTCAATAACGGAAATAAAAAGCTTACAAAAATCCAAAGTGATAAAATAGCTAAAAAAGTTACAAACTTGAATAAACAGCGGAAACAATACGGTATTGATACGATTGTTAGTGCAAAAACATCGGAAGCTGCCGAACGTGAATTGGTCGCCACTGATGGCTCAACCCAATTGGTTCAAGTAACGCTCCAACGAAATGCGGACGTCGGTAAGTTGAATAAGGCACTTAATATTAGTGGCTTGCATGTGTATTTGACGGGATCAAGTATTCTTAATCAGACCCTAGCACAAGAGATTCGCGCCGGTTTACAGCACACAGAATTGATTGCGATTGCAATTATTTTAGTTATGTTAGTACTGGTTTTTAAGAGTCCAATTATTCCATTAACGACATTAGCCAGTGTTGGGATTAGTGTCGCGGTTTCCAAGTGGCTGGTTTTAAAAATGGTTTTGGCCGGATGGATACCATTCTCCAATTTTACATTTGTCTTAATGGTAGTCGTTTTATATGGTATCGGGACTGACTACAACATTTTGCTGTATACAAACTTTAAAAAGCAGCTGGAAACTAAGCCGTTGGCGGTAGCAATTAAGCAAACTTATCGACAAGCGGGTCGGACCATGTTATTGAGTGGCATGGCAGTATTTGTCGGGATGGCATCGCTAGCATTTGCCAAATTTGCACCATATCAATCAGTCGTCGGCGTTGCTTTGAGTATTTTGGTGCTCTTAACAGTCTTGATGACCCTGACGCCGGCGTTTATGGGGCTCTTGGGTAGCAAATTATTTTGGCCACGCCGTGAGTTAAAGCAAAAGCAGACCAATAGTCGCGTTTGGGGAACCTTAGCGAAAATTAGTATTAATCGGCCAGTCGCAACCTTGATTGTGGTCTTGGGGTTATTTGGTGGTTTGGCATTGGCGCCTAAACAAAGTGTCGACTACAATACCGCACTTGAAGTGAGTGATCACCAGCCAGCTAAGCAAGGGTTAATGGTTATTAAAAAGCATTATCCGGCTGGAATGATTAGCCCAACGACAATTTATTTGGCTAGTAATCAACGCTTGGATACGCAAGCTAATTTGCAAATATTAGATGAATTAACGAGCAAAATAAATCACATTAGTGGGGTTCAAACCGTTGCGAGCGTGACACAACCGTATGGGCAGCCTGTCGCAGAATTGTATATTGGTAATCAGTTACGAGCGGTTTCCAAAAATTTATCCCAAGCTAATCAAGGGGTCGCAGATTTACAAGCTGGGGTTGATCAGACGCAGACCCAATTGAAGCAACAAGACATTGCCCGGCAAGTAAAGGCGATTGATAAGTTATCTGACGGGAGTGCCAAGGTAGCGAAGGGTACTAAGAAAGTTGCCACGTCATTAAACGAAGCAAACGCCACAGTTAAAAAAATGGCGAAGTATTTGAAAAAGCACCAGAAGGATTTGGATGAGCCCCAATACGCATTGCTCTCGATGTATCTGGAAACCTTGCAGACGAAGCTAGGTAAAGATGCACCGACGATGACGGATGAATTAGTCGATAAGGCGAACGCATTAGTAGCCCCAATCAATGAATTGTCAAAGGGCGCCCAAAAAGTCAGTGCGGGTAATCAAGAATTGGCTGCTAAAGTGGAAACCTTGCCCGGCGAACAAGCTAAACTGCAAGATCAGTTGGATAAATCTAAAACGGGTTTAGCTGGCTTAAAGACAGGGATTAAAAGTTTAAATGGTTATTTAGCTGAACTTGAAAAATCACCAGCTGGCCAAACGTTCTATGTACCTAAAACAATGATGCGGAATCCAAAATTCCAACCAGCACTGAATAATTATTTAGCACCCAACCGAAAAACAGCCAAGTTACTAGTCATCTTGACGGTCGATGCTAGTTCACCACAAGCCATGAAAATATTTGATCAATTACAAACGATTACCAAGGGAACGTTACTCGGAACCCCGTTGGCGCAAACCAAAATTGCGATGGGTGGTGGTACCGCAACCACACATGATTTACGCCACATTTCGCGCGCTGACATGCAACGCACGATGTTAATTATGCTGATTGGTATCGGAATTGTTTTGATTTTTGCAACGCAATCATTGTTGCAACCAGTCTATATTTTGGGCTTGTTATTATTAATTTATCGGTTAACTTTAGTAATCACAAATTGGTTAACTTCCCAAGTCTTGGGGCAAACCAGTTTGACGTGGACGACACCGTTTTTGGTTTTTGTAATGTTGTTATCGCTCGGTGTTGATTACAGCTTATTTTATCTAAAACATTGGCATAATAACGGTTGGCAATTGAGCGGACTTGCGGGTGGCGCACGGACGATTGGGATTGTGGTCGAAGCAGCAATCTTGATTTTAGGCGCAACGTTTGCCGCAATGTTACCGGCTGGGGTAATGACGTTGAGTCAAATTGCGTTGGCGATTATGACTGGTTTAATATTATTGGGAATTCTCTTACCGTTAGTTTTGCCGGCACTATTAACGCTAACTTACCGGAAATCCAAAATAAACAGTCATGAAGCGGAAACACGGATTAAGGACTAAGCAGTTAAAACTGAATACAATCCGCTAGCTCGATTGAGTTGAGCGGTGGTGTAGCGTTTTTCGGCCAACTCCGTCTAAGAATTCACGGATAGTGTGACCTTTTTACGAATAAATGGTAGTATCGTTTGTTAGTCACTCAGTAATCGTTTATAATTAGTCGATAAACAGATAATTAAGGATGAAAATATAAATGAAAATTATTAAAGGAATCTTGAGTTGGGTATTACCAGTGTTGATTGGTTTGGCAATTGCGATGTTGATTCGCCATTTCTTATTCACATTGGTACGAGTTGACGGAACGTCAATGACCCCTAACTTGCAAAATAATGAACGAGTCTGGGTTGTGAAGCCTGCAAGTATTCACCGCGGAAGCGTCATCGTGTTCAACGCCGATGGTGAAGATCCAGCAGTGACTGGTACGAAAGATTACGTTAAGCGTGTAATCGGGATGCCAGGCGATACAGTATCAAACAAAGACGGGGTCTTATTGGTTAACGGTAAGCAAGTCGATGAAAACTTTATCAGTAAGTCAGAAGCCACTGCTGGGACTGCTAACTGGGATAACTTAGAAATGCTTGGTATTAAGCAACGTTGGCAAGATACGCCAAGTGTCAAAGTACCAAAGGATCAATATTTCGTCCTTGGTGATCACCGGAGCGTTTCAAACGATAGTCGCTACTGGGGCTTTGTTCAAAAGAAGAAAATTCTTGGTGTGGTCAAAGTACCATTTTGGCTTAAGAATCCCGCTAAAGATAACATCAATAAGCAGTGGGAAAACTTCTACAGCACTGAAAAAAAATAACGCTATTAATGAATTAATTCATGCCAGTTTTGGTAGTGAACCAAAAAAATCAGCCCGTCACGATGACGAGCTGATTTTTTATTTTATTCTAGCGTGGGATTGAATAAAATTGGCCACTACGTGCCGGTAAATTACTTGGCGCACCACGCTGGAAGCACATTGCCAAGCCGAAGTGCGGTCTTGGCAAATTCGGATAAGCTGGGACTCTAAGGAATAAATTCCTCAGCGTCCTCATCTTATCCTCAGCGGAAATATGTGCTGCACACATATTCCCCCAGGCGCGGTGTAAAGGCTACGCCCGCCAAGTAATTTACCGGCACTCCGTTAGTTGGCAATAATGCTCAAACTAGCAAAAAACAATCGTAGGGTGTAGATTCAATAAAATCAGTTATCGCTGATTTTGTGATGTGCTCAAAATAGTGCCTAAGGGATATTCCGTGGTGCGTGACTATTTTTAAACAAATGTACGGAAAGGGCTAGAGCATAACTTATCCAGCCTACAAAACAAGCCTGATTTCTCCTTATTGTAGTAAGGTAGAAATCAGGCTTGTTAGCGAACAAAAGGCTGCAAAACATCGTTTATCTACTTATGACTAATCAACATACCAATGAAGTAAGTCACTGGATAAACCATCAGTGGTAATGAAATGGCTTTGAATAAACCTTTAAACGTGGTTTGTTTAATTTGTTCACGCCAGAAGGGGGCGCTCAATTTCCAAATTACTGGTAAAAGTAGAATGGTAATGAGGGTTAACCAAGGCGCTTTATCTTCCAAGACGAGTGGAATCGTTGTTAATGGTCCAACGATTAGTAAGAACTGGATTAAGCGCACGGCCACAGGCTTACCAAGATAGAACACGAGCGTTTTGCGGCCGTTGGCAATATCTTCACGAAGGTCGGCGGTATTATTCCCAAATGAACCAATAAGCATTACTGACCATAATGGAACTGTGGCTAACAAGATTGAAAGTAAAACGTGTGGCTGGCTGAAGTTCACGAGAATTTGGCCGTTGATGTGGGTGTTAATATAGACGACCGTGGCTGGAATAACGAACCCAATCGACATACCAGTCGCAATTTCACCAAAGGGCGTGCCGTTTAAGCGTAAACCGATTGAGTATTGAATCGCCACGAAATATCCGATGAGACCAAAGAAGATTACGGGCCAGTGCGAGATGTCCATGAGAACGATACCTAAGACAAAAGTGATCAGGTACATCATAATTGCTAAGCGCATGACACCCTTGACTGGTAAATGTAGTTTGCCAATGGTGCTGGTATGCTTTTGATACCCCTCAGTATCGCGGGCTTTTTGATAGTCCATGACGTTGTTGAACACATTGGTTGCCCCATCAAAAATCAACATCAGGATTAAGCCAACAATCGTGTTGCGAATGCTAATTTGATGGAAGTTAAATTGGGCAAATGCCAAACCGAAAATAAACCAAAATATATTGAGTGGGGCGTGGGAGATTTCCGCCACTGCCGCAAAATTTTTCCAAGTTAACCATTTTGTATACATGCTCTTACCTACCTTGATAGTTGGTTTTTTCATCGAACGCATCAATTTGCTTGTTGCGACCAATGACCGATAAAATATCGTTTAACGCAATTTTTTCGTCTGGCCCAGGCGTAACTACCACGTCATTGTTACCATGGCGCACGGCAATCACATTTAGCCCAAATTTATTCCGTAAATCAATTTCGCTTAAAGTTACCCCGGCAAATTTGGGGTTGTTAATCCGGACTTCGGCTAAACTGTAATCGTCGCTTAAGTCGATGAAATTTAAGATGTTAGGCGTCATCAGTTGGTGCGCAACTCGGCGACCCATTTCAGCTTCGGGGTGCACGATTAAGTCTGCACCGATACGTTCGAGAACTTTAGCGTGGACATCAGTTTCCGCCTTGGCGACGACGTGCTTGGCGCCTAGATCTTTAACTAGAATCGTGGTTAAAATATTAGCTTGGATATTGTGCCCGATTGAGACAATGACATGGTCAAAACTGGCAATATCTAAGTCACGTAAGGCATCTTCATCCTGCCCATCAGCAATGGCGGTGTGGGTGGCAATGTCCATATAATCTTGAACAACTTGTTCGTTGGAATCAACACCTAAAACCTCTTGATTGGCATCGCTTAATTTTTTTAAGAGACTACCACCGAAGCGACCTAGGCCGATAATTGCAAAAGTTTGTTTCATAAGAATCCCTCGATTTTTTTGCATGCGATATGCTTATGTTGGTAAAGGACAAGCAAGGATTAAAAGTTTGCTAGCTTAACCAATCAGAATATTTTCTTCTGGGTAACGGTAAGTGGCGGGTTTGGCGTGTACATTCAAGACGGAGAACATGACGGTGAAAACACCGACCCGGCCGACAAACATGACGAGCATAATCAATATTTTCCCAAAAACAGTTAAGCTCGGTGTCAGTCCTAATGAAAGACCAGTTGTGCTGAAAGCCGCAAAGACTTCAAAGCCGATATATTCAATCCCAAACTCGCGGGGTGTTTGTTCAGTCATGGATAAAACTAACGTGACCGCGCCTAAAAATAGGGCCGACACAAAGACGAGCATGAGGGCGCGGTTGATGTTTGATTGACTAAAACGACGATTACCAAATGTCACATCTTCTTTGCCACGTAAGGCAGCCCAGGTTTGTAACCACAAAATTCCTAAGGTCGTGGTTTTGATACCACCAGCCGTTGAGCCCGGCGTACCCCCAACGTACATCAGAAACATCGTAAAGGCAATTCCGGCTAAGGAAACTGCTGAATACGGCATGATTTCAAAACCGGCTGTCCGCGGTGAAACGGCCATGAACAACGTATCAATGACCCGATTACTAAATGACAGCGTATGTTGGTAAAAGTCCAAATTGTGTTCAGTAATCATAAAAATGACAAACGCCATTAAAATTAAGATAAACGAAGTGCCCATCGCAATTTTTGAGTGGAGCGAATAGCGGTGCAATTTGGGGTAGAGTAAAATATCCCGCCAGACGAGGAACCCGAGACCACCAGCAATAATCAAGATACTGGTTATGCTCAACATATAAGGGTCGTTGGCAAAAACTGAGAAATTTTCCGGAAAAATGACGAAACCAGCGTTCCCAAATGAGGAGATTGAGTGGAAGACACTATAATACAGTCCCCTAGTTACCCCAAAACGGTCAATCAAATCAGGTGCTAATAATATGGCGCCAATGGCTTGAATGACAATTGATAAGCGAATGACATACTTGGTGACGGTATGGGTATCCGAGAGGTTCGCCAGATTGAGCGAATCTTTGACGAGGAGGCGCGTACTTAAATCCATGCGCCGATTAGCCAGCGTATAAAGCATGGCGGTAAACGACATGAAACCTAATGCCCCAATTTCCATTAAATACATAATGACCATTTGGCCAAAGACAGTCCAATGGGTGGCCGTCGGAACAACCGTTAAACCAGTGATACAAGTTGCTGAGGTCGCCGTGAACAACGCATTCATGAAGGTCGTATGATTCCCTTGCGTGGTTGCAAACGGTAAAAGTAACAACAACGTACCAATGAAAATGATACTAAAGAAACCCAATGAGAGGGTTTGTGGGAGTGTTAAACGATGCTTGTGCATAGGCGCATCTCTTTTCGTAAATGTAATTAGTCTAAGTTTACCAAAAAAAAGCACAAATGAAGGCGATAATTCGCGGACATTGTGCTTTTTGTACTATTTATTTAAAATTTAATGCTGTGTGCTGCGGGGAAATTATTGAGTAAATCAGCCCAATTAGTTGTCGTTGCGTAATGTTTATCGGCAACTTCGAGTGAGTCGTCATCATTTAAACTGGTCATTAATCCCTTTTCAACCGCGGCTTTAATTACTTGTTGCTCAGTATCAGGCAAGAACGCAAGCGTTGGTAAGGTGTATTTATCATCTTCGTGCCATGCATCGTTAAAGTCACGGGCTTGTTGCATGCCCCAACTGAAAATTGAGCCGTTGATTTCTTGTCGCGCAAGGCGGGCAGCCGGAGTTGTAGTTGGATCTTCAACCCGGGATTTCGCCATCCGGACAGCCACGCGATACCGATTGTCTAAACCTAAGGCATCAATGAATGAATCTAAAATTTGTAGTAGGTGACTAGCACCTTCCGCAATCATTGAAGGATCAGTTGGATTTTCCAAGGCAACCATGTGGTTTAATTCCCGACTGGCTGATAATTCTTCGGCGGTTGGTGCCGGATTATCCATGGCGAGGGCAAACATCGCAAACAGATGGAAGAAATCCAAGGTCGTTGATGAAATCCCATTAATATCAAATGGATCAGTATCGAATATCCGGAACTCCAGGTAGTGGATGCCATCAGTCAAGTAATCAGCTGATGTCGCTTGGCCTTTGAGTCGAACCGGACCATAAAACTCATCTGCGGAGAAGAAGGTGTGATCAGTTACGGCTTGATCAAGGGCGGCCAGGTGGTCGGTCAATGAAGCGTAACTGGCAGTTATATCTTCGTCGTCGGCATTATTGAAGCCAAATTTGCTGGCCCGGAAACTACGCACAGGTTCAGCTTGGAATTCACTAGGAATTGGCATGCTGGCATTTTCACTAAAAGGTGCAGCCCCAAAAAGATAAGTGAATAACCAACGGTACATGGCGAAACGTTGGACGATTTTAAAATAAGCGGTGTTCTTGAATGCAACGAATGAGGTGAAGTCCGCGTGATAATAACTATCATAGAGCTTCGTCAAAAAGGTCTCATTCAGGCTGAAATTGATGTGGACACCGGTCATTATTTCGCGGTCGAGGCCATATTTGCCTTTTAAATAATCGCGATATTCCTGATACCAAGTCCGTGCAAAAGTGTCATCAAGCCATTGGTAATCAGCTGCTGTAAGACGTGGTGGCATACTAAGGGGCCAGATTAATTCGTCAGGTTGTAAGTTTTTGCGGAGGATATCTTGGAGAACTGCTAATTTGCGGAGGGCATCATCTGATGAGTCCGCTGGTCCGGTGATAAGTTCAGTTTGCGTTTCGCTAAAATCAGATTGCAAATAAGGGTGAAAAGTCCGCGAACCAAATGCGGTTGGGTGGACGTGTCGGCTTAATTTGCCATCTTGTAAGAGACGGTGTTCTTCGACTTCAATTCCAAACCGCCCCTTGGTTAAATCAGTAACTAGGTTGTTGGCTCGGATAACATCTAATAAATTTTCTAACATTTTATTATCTCCTTAGATTCCATCCGAATCTATAAATCGTTGGTGCTGAGTTCACATTTCCAGTGAAATATTATCTAAATTATACGTTTAAATTGACGAAAAACCTAGGTAAAACAAGATATTTGCTAAAGTCCGCAATCAATGTCGGTTGAAGTGTTTAGCTAACTTGATTGAATGTTATAATTACAGTTAGTAATTGTCACTTTACAATATCATTTGGGAGGTTTTGGATAATGAAAATTGGAATTATTGGTGCCACTGGTAATGCCGGATCAGCAATTTACAAAGTTGCGCAACAACGGGGGTTAGATGTTACCGCAATTGTGCGGAATGCGGCGAAAGCACGTGAAGTGTTGGGGGCGGATGCTAATGTTATCGAAAAGAATGCTTTTGCACTCACCGCTGGCGATTTGACGAAGTTTGATTATGTCGTGAACGCATTTGCAACACCAACAGCGTATCAGCATATTGATTTGGCAGCTAAATTAGTACGGGAGTTACGCGAAAATAAAACCACAAAAATTATCTTTATCATCGGCGCTTCATCGCTATTGAAACCAGATGGTACGAAGTTACTTGATAGTTTATTACAAGACGAAAATGCGGCTAATTGGATTGCGACACCAATTGAGCAAGCTAAGGAACTAACATTTTTAAAATTAATTGATAACGTGGAATGGTTGGCTGTATCACCACAGGCTAATTTTGTACCAGGTCCAGCGGCAGAATATCAACTGGGTGTTGATCATTTGCTATTCAACGCGGCAGGTCACTCAATCGTTTCGACGGGTACGATGGCAGAAGCACTTGTCGATCAAATCGAAAACCCAACCGTACCGGTACGAACACGTTTTACCGTTGGTGATAAGTAACAGATTGAATTGAAGGATGTATTAGGGCATGAAATTTATTGAACGTGATTACCAATTTGAACCGGCTGATGTCAGTGGCATCGACAAGCAGTATCATGATGTTGCTTATATGGCAGGCTCACGCCATACGCTAGATATTTATTATCCAAATGTTCCACGTGAAACATATCCGGTAATTATTGATATCTACGGTGGTGGGTTGTATTTTGGTGAAAAAAGCTCACACAAATTGCAAAACTCGTTAGCGTTAACGGAAGCCGGCTACGTTGTTGTGAGTCCCAACTACTCGTTGATTTGGCAAGCACCGTTTCCAACCCAGATTTATGAAATGAAAGCAGTTATTCGGTGGGTGCGTGCACAGGCTAAGCAATATCAATTCGATCCAGAGCGGATTGTTTTGAGTGGTGAGTCGTCGGGTGCGCATTTGGCAGTATTGACGGCCGCCACGGCGAGCGTCAATAAAATGTGGAGTGATTTTGGCGATTATTTAACAGTCGATGATACGGTTGCTGCCGTGATTGCATCATATGGTCCGTATGAATTTGATACCTTTGCAGCGCAGTTTGCGGTGCTCGGTATTGATAACAAGTACGCTGAAACGGGTACGGCTGGTTCATTTGAAGGGCAGATGTTTAATCAACGCGCCCCAAAGGATGTCCCAGAGCTAATCCGGGAATACAATCCGGCAACGTATTTTACACCGGCGATGCCACCATTAATGTTGTTAGCGGGCACAGCTGACAAAGTCGTCCCAGTTTTGCAAAGTCAAAATTTGGCAGTGCAAGCACTTAACTCGATGGATGCCAAAAAGGTCACTTGGCGCTGGATCAATGATGCTAATCATGGTCCAAAAGACTTTGCCACCCCAGCAATTTACGAATACAAACGTAATTGGCTAGCTAATTGGTTAGCGTAAAAATTAATAAATTGAGTACTGACAAACGATTCCGAGGGTTATCGTTTGTCAGTATTTTTAGTTAGACGATATAATTAAAGGAATGACATATTCTAAAGCAACGGCGGGACGATTTTTGCCAGCAAGTAAACTATCAACGAGAAAGTATGAGCGAGTCGATGAAAAACAAAATTATAAAAACGCTTTTGGTGACGACGGTGATGGCTATAATTGCTAGTACTGGAGTCGCAATAAATTCAAATGAAGAAATTAATCAGGTAGATGCGGCGACGAAGAATATTAGTAAGAAAGCTACGAGTGTCTACACGAAAAAGAATATTGTTATGTATCAAGATGTAACTTTGAAGCGGGCGGTTAAGGGTGAATTAAGTAAAAATACATTTGTCACCGGTAAAGTTATGACGAACAAACGGGGACAAGTCGCTTTTAAAATTAAAAAAGGGCGTTATGTGGCTGCCACGACAACTAGTTTAGGTGTGACGAAGATTAAGGCGCGCGATTATTACGTCAGCAACCCGGGCAACGTAGCCGTGAAAGCAGCACAGAAGACATATGCGAATACTAATTTGACGAAATACAAGAAAACAGTGAGCGCCAAAAGCTATCTTAAAGTGAAGGGGATTGTTTGGAATACAAAGGGCAAACCGGTACTAAAGACCGATGCCGGTTATCTGCTAATTAAGAAGAACAAATTATTACCGGTAGCGAAAAATCTTAGTGGGTATTTAACTAAACAGCCAGAACGCGTGATTTTAGTGCGGAACACACAAGGCTTGAAACAAGGTGCTATTTACCCAGTCACCAATTTCAACTGGGTGAGCGGTTATCCGGAAGTAACTGTAAGTGGTGGCACGAAGATTCGGGCGGCACGAAGTACGGTAGTCCAACCCCGTGAAAACATTGGGAGCTACTATACGACGCAATTGCCTAAGGTTGTGGTGGTTAAGAATACCACGGTGTACAAAGACGTCGATTTAAAAAATAGTGTCGGCACGAAAAATACCGGCGCAATTGTGACGGTTAACAAATTAACGTACACCACGGCAGGAACCCCATGTTTCCAATTAAGCGATGGGACTTACATGACGACGAATAAGAATAATAGTCGACCTGTCGCGGCAGATTTGAGTGATTACTACACGACTAATCCTGGTCAGGTACAAGCAAGCACAACATTAACAGTTTATAGTGCACCTAATTTCGGGTCAGCTAAAGAAGTCAAAACAATTGCTGAAAACCAAGTTATTAATATCCAGGGGATTGAGTGGGATGCGGATAACCATCCCGTATTCGTGGTTGATGGTGGTTACATCACAGCTGCTAAAAATAATGTTAACAAGGTGATTTCGATTGCCAGTTTCTATCCAACCGTAACGACCCAAACTAAATTTATTGTGCAATACGCCGAGGCAGCACGAACGGTGGCAAAATCATATGGCTTATACGGTTCCATTCAAATGGCCCAAGCTTCATTAGAAAGTGGCTGGGGTTCATCGGAATTAACGAAACAAGCGTTAAATTTCTTCGGTGTTAAGGGATCGTACAACGGTGAATCGGTGACCATGCGGACTGCCGAATATAACAGTAACGGCCAGTTATATTATGTCGACGCAGCCTTTAAGAAGTATCCAAATGCAGCGGCGTCATTCGTCGATAATGCTCTCGTAATTCGGAATGGCCCAAGTTGGAACCATAACTATTATGCGGCAGCATGGCGCGAAAACGCCCCAACTTATCAAGACGCAACGGCGGCATTAACCGGACACTATGCGACAGATCCAAACTATGGCACAAAGCTAAACACTCTAATTGCGACGTATCAATTAAACGTGTTATGTGATTAGGCAAACAGGTTAACAAAATCAAAAAACGCAAATCGATTAAGATTTGCGTTTTTTAGTTTATTTTAAATTTTAGTGATTTAGTATCGACAGACATCCAATGTGTACTAAATGCGTAAGTTTTCTAGCAGTTAAATATCACTAGTTCTCCATATCAACGGAGTGTCTGGAAATTGCTTGGCGGGCGGAGCCTTTACACCGCGACTGGGGGAATATGTGTAAGCACATATTTCCGCTGAGGATGAGATGAGGAGTCTAGGGAATTTATTCCCGTAGAGTCCCAGCTTATCCGAACCGACCAAGACCGCACTTTGGCTTGGGAGGCTGCTTCCAGCGTGGTGCGCCAAGCAATTTCCAGGCGCGTAGTGGCTATTATACTCAAATTAGTATTACCACCCAAAAATGCAGAACAATTTAGAACCCGAGGTGACCTCTGTCTAATGGGTATAAATCAGCAAAATCATTGTGATAAGGTGTCGTGACAATTTTACCGGTATGCACAATGTCATTAGGTGTTTGGAGCGTCTTGATATCGTGAAGCGGATTAGCATCCAAAACCATAAAGTTAGCGAATTTACCAACTTCGAGGGTACCGTAATCGGCCGTAATATCTAACAAATCAGCTGAGTTCTGAGTAGCTGCTCGTAAGACTTGGAGATTAGTGGCCCCAGCAATGGTCATTAATTCAGCTTCGAGAGCGGTGTCGCCAAAACCATTTAATGGTGAACCGGCATCAGTTCCCAACGCAATTTTGACACCATCGCGAGCGGCCATGCCAAAACTGTTGAAGTGTTTTTCAACCCAAGTGTATGATTTATCAACCATCCATTGGGGTAAAATACCATCACCACGTTTGATGATGACGTAAGGGGCAATTAACGTTGGCGTTAAGTATGCGCCGGTTGCATGGAAAAGTTCCAATGCTTCGTCATCCATTTCAAAGGCGTGTTCAATTGAATCAGCCCGGGCCCGTAAAGCGGCTTTAACACCTTCGAGTGGTTGTTCGTGCACTGCGACCTTGATGCCTTTTTTATGGGCTTCAATGATACCAGCGCGCATTTCAACTTCACTCATTTGGAATTCCCATGGTTGTTCCTTTGGTGCAAAAGCAATTCCGCCCGAAGCCATGTACTTAATAGCGCCAGCGCCGGCTTTTAGGCGTTCGCGGACGCCTTTGCGCATTTCTTCGGGGCCATCAACTTCTTGACCAGCCTTAGATCCGTGTCCGCCAGTTGTAGTGAAAGCGCGGCCAGCAGCGATTAATTTCGTGGTGTCATTTAAGGCGCCTTTTTCAGTTAAGCGTTGTAAACCAATATCAAAATCGTGCGCAGTTCCCAGTGCTCGGGTGTAAGTTACGCCGGAATGGAACAATTCATTTAAATTTTTGAAAGCTTGATCAGCATATTCAAATGGTTCCAGCGGTGTTTTAGGTGCGTAAGGGAAAACTTTGTTGACGATGTGGACGTGACTGTTAACCATCGCCGGCATCACATATTTGCCATGTAAGACAATTGTTTCGTCCGCCAGTGGTTGTTCGCCAGTGCCAGTTTGGATAACCCGACCGGTTGTCGTATCAGCCAATAACCAACTGTTATTAACGAATTCTTTGCCAGTACCATCAAATAACGCGAAGTTTGTATACAAAATAGTTGCCATTATTTTACCTCCATTAACGTGCTGGCAAAGCCGGATTAAGTAGTGACGTCTTTGCCTAGCATTTTTTAGTTCATAATGAGGCTTGCAATCTTGTCGGCATCACGGACGGATTTATCATTAACTCCGGGGCGTGAAATGAAGGTTGTAAACCAAGTGTAGCTTTCAGCAGGAATCCCAAATGAGTAGACGCTCTTTTGGCGACTGCCATTCGCATTAATCAGTTCAAAGTTGGCGCGATCCATGATGGTTGCTCCAGTTGAGAACGTTTCACCATCGGCTAACGTGTAGCTGTCAGTTGACATCATGCCAGTTGCGCGCAAGTTAACTTGCAATGGATTCAAACTAGCTTGCAGGTTAACTGGTCCTAAGCGCGCTTCGACGACAGTATCAGCAGTCCAAGTGGCGTCTTTGCGGTTAGTTGTCGCAACAAAGTGACCGTCGACTGGGGTGACGTGTAAACCGCCCGGCATGATTTCGAGGACGTTAGCTTCAATTAATGCTTCAATTTGTTGGATGCGCAAGCGTGGTGGCCCAACAGATACCATTACTGAGATAGGATTGAATTCCTTTAAGAATTGCAGATAAGCTTCGTTTGAAAGTAAACCCATCTCGATGGTGTAACGAATGGTATCGCGAATGTCACGCAAGATATCAAATGAACCAGCATATGGTGCCCATTGGTTACCTTTGGCAGCGTCAGCAATATCCCATTTCAAGTAATCAATCATGAATTGACGATAGTCAGCATCGGCGGGCAAGTCTTTGGCGGGATTGCTAATCCAAGCAAAATCGTATAAATCGGCGTCGGCAAAGCCAAAGTCTTTAGCGGCATGATTTAAGTCATCGCTAGCTAACAGGGCTGTACTCAAAGCGGTAACATCGAGTTTACGTTCAGTTGCCAAATTAATGTAGTACTTGTAAGTCATATCATTAACAACTAAGTGCTTGAAGTCGTTATATGCCAATTTGCCACTAGTTTGGGTGGCTAATTTATCAATGTTTTCTTTAGTTAAGAAGTGTGGCAAATAGCCATCACCGTATTCTTTTTGATTAAGGCCACGAGCGTGTAATGGGAAACCGTGCCGTGAACCAGCAAGAATGTGAGGTTCGTTACCAGAAGGTTCATAGGTTAATAAACCGTCGGCGTTGGCAATGAATTGGCCACCACGTTCTTGGGTTAATTGAATAATATAATCAAAGAAACTCAAGCCAAGGCCACGCACAATGACGTTTTCTTTGGCAGGGACGACCGTTAAGTCAACTTCGGCCGGGTGAACGGGTTCTACATAAGTTAAACCGTTAGCAGCGGCGTATTCTTTGAATGATGTTTCTTCAGGGTTCAAAGTATCGTCGGCATGACCCAAAGCCATGACGATTGCATCAGCTGAATACGAAGCATCATCAGTTGTCACCGTATAGGGTGCTTGTTCACCAGTAATATCCGTGACAGTATCGCGAATAAAGCTTAATGTCGATGTTTCATCAGCATGGGCCTGCAATTCAATATAGAACCATGCCGCATACACCCCGAACAACCCACGACTTGAGAATGAGTTTTTGTTCAATGTAGATAATTCGGCCAAGTATGCACTTGCTTGGGGAATTTCTGGGTGAGCTTGTAAAAAGTCTGCCCCGTTGTGTTTTATCCAGTCATAAAAGTTTGGACCATCCCAAGAAGGGCCTTCCATGTTAACCGAGTCATCTGCGAACAAAGTCAGTTGTTGCACAACGGTGTTCATCAAAAGCAAAGTATCTTGACTTGGATTCCAAACCCGCCCACCAAGAACTGTGGGGTCAATCATTTTGATATCTAATGCATCAGTGCGGTTTTCTGCGGTGTGTTTAGTGAGCAAACGTTCTGCAACAGCTAAGCCCCGAGGACCAGCACCGACAATAACGATATTCATTGTAAGTCTCCTTAAAATAAAAGTATAAATTTAGTTATTTAAATTTCGGGCGCGTAAATGCCGATGTCTTTGACAATGACAGTACCAACCCGTTTGCTAGCGTCGCCAATTGTTAAACCGGTTTTAACGTAGCCAAATGTAACGGTTGTGTTGGCCCGAATTGCGGAACCAAGAATTTTACCAGTTGTGGCATCAAGTCCCGAAGGAATATCCACGGCAATGACTGGTTGGTTAGAAGCGTTAATTTTCTTAACAGCTTCGGTGAGCTTACCACTAATGTCGTGTGACAAGCCGATACCAAAGAGCGCATCGACGATAACGCTATAATCACGGAAGTCACGGACATTGCGGCCAATTTTGACGTTGTATTTACGTGCAATTGATAACTGTTGTTGATTTGCGGGTGAAAGATTTTTTTCATCGCCGAGTAACAATACTTCAGCGGTAATACCTTTCAAATGCAAAATCCGGGCAATTGCTAAGCCATCACCACCATTGTTACCAACCCCGACGACAACGAGGACGCGTGATAAATCAAAATCGCCAGCCGCCATCGTATCGACAACGCTTAAGGCTGCTCGTTCCATTAGCACGGCACTTGGTAAACCAATTGTTTCAATTGTGTATTTGTCGTAGGCTTGCATTTCTGCAGCTGTGACTGTTTTCTGTTCCACGGGAAATACACCTCTTTCTTATTTCGTATAGATTCGCATTCCCCACTATTATACAATTAAATTAGATAGAAGTGTCTAACTTACTATGGTAGGTACAGATATTATGGAACTGTTCAGACCTGATGTGGCGCGCTAATGTGTGCGGGCAAGGTGTGAACGGCTTTGAAGCTGTAAAATACAAGGAGAAATTAATCATGGATAACGGTGTAATTCCGCAAACAATGGCCGAAGTTAACGACCAAGTAGCAATGTTGAAGGGGCGTGGTCACGAAATGCCAGTTGAAGAAGTTATTCGCGAAACCATCAAACGCGGGTTACAAGAAATGTTTGACGAAAAGCTCGATGGTAACTACTATTCAATTCAATGGACCGCTGACAATTTTGATGTCTTTAGTTTGGGACATGAATTTGAAGGTAGCATCGTCCCCAATGGCGAATCATTTGTTGCTGATTTTATTGCAAACGCAGCTACTACTTGGGATTACTTAGATGATCAGGCACAAAAGTTAGTGGGACGCTAAGCACAGCGTAATTCCGTCTGACGTGGTTTTGAATAAACTTAGTAACTGCGTGCCAGCAAATTACTTGGCGCACTATGCTGGAAGCAACCTCCAAAACTCGAATAAATGAAGAAATCGTAAAGGGTTAGCTGATATATGTGCTAACTTTTTTGTGTATCCGCTGTGTTGGTGTGTCAAAATGCAAAGTGAAATTACAGCAGAATTAATGAGATGATTTGTTTGCAAAAGTACTAATAAAAAGTTAGGATAGCCTTGTTAAAGATTTTAAAACTTTGTATTGGGGGATATTAATATGCAAGCAATTCAATTAAAAGAATTTGGTGATGAAAATCAGTTTGTTGCAGTTGAAGTCGCACAACCAGCGATTACGAGTAAACAAGTTTTGGTCAAGCAAGAAGCGACGGCAATTGACCCATATGATGTGAAGTTTGCGCAAGGATTAATGGGCGCAGCTGACCTACCACTAATCGAGGGTTCCAGTGTTGCTGGGATTGTCGTTGAAGTTGGCGCAGAAGTGACGAATTTTAAGGTTGGCGATCGGGTCGCTGCGTCACCCCATTTAAAGAGTTACGCTGAGTATGTACCAGTGGGGCGTAAGAGTTCAGGCTTGATTCCGGCAAATGTATCATTTACCCAAGCGGCCGCAACGGTTCTATCAGGACAAACTGCGTACCAAGCAATTGAAGATCACCTGCAACCACAAGCTGGTGAAAGTATTTTGATTCATGCTGGTATGGGTAGTGTTGGGAACATGGCTATTCAACTAGCATTATTGCGTGGTGCTAAGGTTTACACGACGGCAAGTAGCAAGAATGCTGATAAGCTGACGGTCCTCGGGGATGTAACGGTTATTGATTATCACACCAGCGATTTCACAACCGTCGTCCATGATGTGGATTATGTATTAGATACTTTAGGGGCGCAAACAATGAATGACTCGCTCAAAGTATTGAAGCGCGGCGGTAAGCTAGTTTCATTAGTTGGTGAACCTGATGCAGCGCTGGCCGAAACTTTAGGTGTGGAAGCTGAACACATTCATATGCAAGGTAGCGGTGAATCACTCGCTGAATTATTCGACTTGTTGGGAAGTGGTAAAGTTCATGTCAACATCGAACGTGAAGTACCATTTAATGTCGCTAACTTAGAAGAGGGCCATCGCTTAAGTGCGACCGGGCACCTTGATGGCAAATACGTCCTAACTTTTTAAGGTAACATTGTACAGTGGACGTAAAAGCAAAACTACGTGGTTAACCCAGGTTATTCAAAGTAGCAGCTAATATTCAGGCAAAAGAAAAAGCTCCTAGATAATAATATCTGGGAGCTTTTTTCTATTTAATTCTTAGTCAGTCAGCTAATTACTTAGCGTCCTTGGCTGGTAAGTCAGCCTTACCCTTTGCCCATTGTGCAATCGCAACAACTTCAGCGTTACGTTTTGCTTTGGCAGAGTCAGTAGTAGCAACTTTACGAGCGCGTGCCCAAGAGTTATGTGGTTTTTTCATAGCCATGCTTGATTTCCTCCATGAATGTAATACTGATTCATTTTAGCCTATTCGGCCTATAATAACAAGCTAGAATGCACGTTTTATAGCGTTTTTAGACGAAAATATCTCAATTGGTTATTTCGTGCTATATTATACAACATCCATTGTATGAGTGGGAGTTTGCGGATTTTGAACCCATAAAAGTTTATTCCTTCTATATAAAGGGCAAATAAAAATACCATGTTATTCAGCAGCTAGCGTAAGCATATGGTGACATTCCAGTACAGAGTAACGTAAGCGGGTTATGGTTGCTTATCTAAAGCAAGATTTAATGAATTGGCGGTCAGTTGGCAATTATTATCTAAATAAAAACGCTTGGACGAAGAATTATCCAAACTAAGTGGGCTAGGTATGTAGTTACACGCGTTGGTAAAAGATAAGTTTGGCTTGGTGTAATGGGGTGCTAGTTAAGCTCAGCGTCACTCGCTAGACGCACGCGTTTGTTCGCGGCCAAAAAGTAATTTGAAATAAATTACAATTTGCTATTGCATTCGTTTCAGATGAGCGGTAATATATAAAAGTTGTCAAAAGCAAGTAGCTAACTTAGTTGCTTCGCAGGAGATAACGAAAAAAATAATTTAAATTAGTTGTTGACTTCTTAGAGGTTAACGAGTAATATAAATAGATGTTGTCACAGCGACAACGCAAACGTAGATCTTTGAAAACTGAATAAAGTTTTGACAATCAAATGATGTAAGGGTCTTAGATTTTGAATCTAAGATGTACAGATTTGCAAAAGTCAATTTCGCAAATAAATTGAATCAATTACCTCCCCGGTAATTGATTCAGGATAACAAAAGAGTCATCAAGACTCAATTTTAAATTGAGAGTTTGATCCTGGCTCAGGATGAACGCTGGCGGCGTGCCTAATACATGCAAGTCGAACGGACTGTGGTGATTATGATCGAAGAGCTTGCTCGGAGAGATTAATCACAATGCAGTCAGTGGCGAACGGGTGAGTAACACGTGGGAAACCTACCTCTTAGCAGGGGATAACATTTGGAAACAGATGCTAATACCGTATAACAATTAGAACCGCATGGTTCAAGTTTAAAAGATGGTTCTGCTATCACTAAGAGATGGTCCCGCGGCGTATTAGCTAGATGGTGAGGTAATGGCTCACCATGGCAATGATACGTAGCCGAGTTGAGAGACTGATCGGCCACATTGGGACTGAGACACGGCCCAAACTCCTACGGGAGGCAGCAGTAGGGAATCTTCCACAATGGACGAAAGTCTGATGGAGCAACGCCGCGTGTGTGATGAAGGCTTTCGGGTCGTAAAACACTGTTATAAGAGAAGAACGTCAGTGAGAGTAACTGTTCATTGAGTGACGGTATCTTATCAGAAAGGGACGGCTAAATACGTGCCAGCAGCCGCGGTAATACGTATGTCCCAAGCGTTATCCGGATTTATTGGGCGTAAAGCGAGCGCAGGCGGTTATTTAAGTCTGATGTGAAAGCCTACGGCTCAACCGTAGAATTGCATCGGAAACTGGATAACTTGAGTGCAGTAGAGGAGAGTGGAACTCCATGTGTAGCGGTGAAATGCGTAGATATATGGAAGAACACCAGTGGCGAAGGCGGCTCTCTGGACTGTAACTGACGCTGAGGCTCGAAAGTGTGGGTAGCAAACGGGATTAGATACCCCGGTAGTCCACACCGTAAACGATGAATGCTAGTTGTTAGAGGGTTTCCGCCCTTTAGTGACGCAGCTAACGCATTAAGCATTCCGCCTGGGGAGTACGACCGCAAGGTTGAAACTCAAAGGAATTGACGGGGGCCCGCACAAGCGGTGGAGCATGTGGTTTAATTCGAAGCAACGCGAAGAACCTTACCAGGTCTTGACATCCCTTGACACTCCTAGAGATAGGACGTTCCCTTCGGGGACAAGGTGACAGGTGGTGCATGGTTGTCGTCAGCTCGTGTCGTGAGATGTTGGGTTAAGTCCCGCAACGAGCGCAACCCTTATTACTAGTTGCCAGCATTAAGTTGGGCACTCTAGTGAGACTGCCGGTGACAAACCGGAGGAAGGTGGGGATGACGTCAAATCATCATGCCCCTTATGACCTGGGCTACACACGTGCTACAATGGATGGTACAACGAGTCGCAAAGTCGCGAGGCTAAGCTAATCTCTTAAAAGCCATTCTCAGTCGGATTGTAAGTCTGCAACTCGACTACATGAAGTCGGAATCGCTAGTAATCGCGGATCAGCACGCCGCGGTGAATACGTTCCCGGGCCTTGTACACACGCCCGTCACACCATGAGAGTTTGTAAACAACCCAAAGTCGTGGGTAACCTTCGGAGCCAGCCGCCTAAGGTGGGATAGATGATTAGGGTGAAGTCGTAACAAGGTAGCCGTAGGAGAACCTGCGGCTGGATCACCTCCTTTCTAAGGATAATACGGAAACTTACACATTTGTCAAAACTTTATTTAGTTTTGAGAGGTCTACTCTCAAACTTGTTCTTTGAAAACTGAATACTATCATTTAAATTAATTAATCAATTCAATTTTTAATATTTATATTATTAAATTGAGCCGAGAACATCGCGTTTTTTTGAGTTTTAAAACAATAGTTTTATCTCGCTTTAAAGGTCAACTAAACAAGTTGACCGCTCCAAAAATTAACCGTATTGAAAGATACTAGGTTAAGTTAATAAGGGCGCATGGTGGATGCCTTGGCACTAGGAGCCGATGAAGGACGGGACTAACACCGATATGCTTCGGGGAGCTGTAAGTAAGCTTTGATCCGGAGATTTCCGAATGGGGAAACCCAATTACGTGAGTAATTATCACCTGCTGAATATATAGGCAGGATGAAGGTAGACGTTGTGAACTGAAACATCTCATTAGCAACAGGAATAGAAAGAAAAATCGATTCCGGTAGTAGCGGCGAGCGAAATCGGAAGAGCCCCAAACCTAGAAGCTGCTTCTAAGGGGTTGTAGGACAGAACATTGGAGTTACCAAGTTATAACATAGATGAATCAACTGGGAAGTTGAGCTAGAGAGGGTGATAGCCCCGTAATCGAAATGTTATAGCCTCCGTTCTGGATCCTGAGTACGGCGGAGCACGTGAAATTCCGTCGGAATCCGCGGGGACCATCCCGCAAGGCTAAATACTCCCTAGTGACCGATAGTGAACCAGTACCGTGAGGGAAAGGTGAAAAGCACCCCGGAAGGGGAGTGAAATAGTTCCTGAAACCATGTGCTTACAATAAGTTAGAGCCCGTTAATGGGTGATAGCGTGCCTTTTGTAGAATGAACCGGCGAGTTACGATAACATGCAAGGTTAAGGTGGAAAGACCGGAGCCGTAGCGAAAGCGAGTCTGAAATGGGCGAATATAGTATGTTGTTGTAGACCCGAAACCAGGTGACCTACCCATGTGCAGGATGAAGGTGCGGTAAAACGCACTGGAGGTCCGAACCCGTGTCTGTTGAAAAAGGCTGGGATGAACGTGTGGGTAGCGGTGAAATTCCAAACGAACTTGGAGATAGCTGGTTCTCTCCGAAATAGCTTTTAGGGCTAGCCTCGGAATTAGAATCACGGAGTAGAAGCACTGTTTGACTAGGGCCCATCTCGGGTTACCAAAATTCAGAATAAACTCCGATGCCGTTGATTTATGTCCGGGAGTCAAGACGATGAGTGATAAGATCCACCGTCGAAAGGGGAACAGCCCAGACCGCCAGTTAAGGTCCCTAAATATATGTTAAGTGGAAAAGGATGTGGAGTTGCATAGACAACTAGGATGTTGGCTCAGAAGCAGCCACCATTTAAAGAGTGCGTAATAGCTCACTAGTCGAGTGATTCTGCGCCGAAAATGTACCGGGGCTAAACATATTACCGAAACTGCGGGTGCCACGTAAGTGGCGCGATAGGAGAGCGTTCTAAGGGCAATGAAGCTAGACCGTGAGGACTGGTGGAGCGCTTAGAAGTGAGAATGCCGGTATGAGTAGCGAAAGACAGGTGAGAATCCTGTCCACCGAATGACTAAGGTTTCCTGGGGAAGGCTCGTCCTCCCAGGGTTAGTCGGGACCTAAGGCGAGGCCGAGAGGCGTAGTCGATGGATAACAGGTTGATATTCCTGTACCAGGTGTATTTGTTTGAACAATGGAGGGACGCAGAAGGATAATGAATGCGCACTGCTGGATATGTGCGTTTAAATCGTAAGTCTTGATAAGAGTCAAATGCTTTTATCTTCAAGGACAAGCGATGATGAGGACCGAAATTTAAGTAGGGAAGTTCATGATTTCACGCTGCCGAGAAAAGCTTCTAGTTAGAATACATTTGCCCGTACCGCAAACCGACACAGGTAGTCGAGGAGAGAATCCTAAGGTGTGCGAGAGAACTCTCGTTAAGGAACTCGGCAAAATGACCCCGTAACTTCGGGAGAAGGGGTGCTGACCGCAAGGTCAGCCGCAGTGAATAGGCCCAGGCGACTGTTTATCAAAAACACAGGTTTCTGCAAAATCGTAAGATGACGTATAGGGGCTGACGCCTGCCCGGTGCTGGAAGGTTAAAAGGATGGCTTAGCTTCGGCGAAGGTCAGAATTGAAGCCCCAGTAAACGGCGGCCGTAACTATAACGGTCCTAAGGTAGCGAAATTCCTTGTCGGGTAAGTTCCGACCCGCACGAAAGGCGTAACGATCTGGGCACTGTCTCAACGAGAGACTCGGTGAAATTTAAATACCCGTGAAGATGCGGGTTACCCGCGACAGGACGGAAAGACCCCATGGAGCTTTACTGTAGCTTGATATTGAGTGTTTGTGCAGCTTGTACAGGATAGGTAGGAGCCGTAGAAATCGGGACGCTAGTTTCGATTGAGGCGTTGGTGGGATACTACCCTCGCTGTATGACCACTCTAACTCACACCACTAATCGTGGTGGAAGACAGTGTCTGGCAGGCAGTTTGACTGGGGCGGTCGCCTCCTAAAAGGTAACGGGAGGCGCCCAAAGTTCCCTCAGAAATGGTGGAAAATCATTCGTAGAGTGTAAAGGCATAAGGGAGCTTGACTGTGAGACTGACTAGTCGAGCAGGTACGAAAGTAGGGCTTAGTGATCCGGTGGTTCCGCATGGAAGGGCCATCGCTCAACGGATAAAAGCTACCCTGGGGATAACAGGCTTATCTCCCCCAAGAGTCCACATCGACGGGGAGGTTTGGCACCTCGATGTCGGCTCATCGCATCCTGGGGCTGTAGTCGGTCCCAAGGGTTGGGCTGTTCGCCCATTAAAGCGGTACGCGAGCTGGGTTCAGAACGTCGTGAGACAGTTCGGTCCCTATCCGTCGCGGGCGCAGGAAATTTGAGAGGAGCTGTCCTTAGTACGAGAGGACCGGATGGACATACCTCTGTGTAACCAGTTGTTCCGCCAGGAGCATCGCTGGGTAGCTATGTATGGATGAGATAAAACGCTGAAAGCATCTAGTGTGAAACTCGCCTCGAGATGAGATTCCCATCTTTATGAAAGTAAGACCCCTCAAAGATGATGAGGTAGATAGGTTAGAAGTGGAAGTGCAGTGATGCATGGAGCGGACTAATACTAATCGGTCGAGGACTTAACCACGAAGTGGTGTCCGGTAAGATTAATTAAGTAATAAATGATAGTATTCAGTTTTGAGAGATTAAGTAATTAATAGCTCACACAAAAAAAGTGTGGTGGCGATAGCGCAGAAGATACACCTGTTCCCATGCCGAACACAGAAGTTAAGCTCTGTAGCGCCAAAAGTAGTTGGGGGATCGCTCCCTGCGAGGATAGGACGTCGCCATGCAAATTAAAAAGATGAGACCTTTGGGTTTCATCTTTTTTTGTCGAATGCGAAAGGATTGCTTTTGATGTCTAAATTAACTAGTGGCAAGGGTCAATTTTGAATTTAATACATCTCTATTTCATCTGACGTGGGATTGAATAGAATTGGCCACTACGTTAGTTAGGAATAATGCTTAAACTACCGAAAAATAGTTATCAATCGCAGACAGCAGTAGCATGGAAAAATCAATACTGACAATAAAATCTCAGCAATTCGATGATTTAAAAGTACGGAAACGACAATCTCGCGCTAGAACCTTTAATACTTACATAAATACATAAGAGAAACGGTCGTAAGATTTTATAAAGAAGAAATCTTACGACTGTTTTTTCTAACAATTACTTTTTTGCCCTGAGTTCTTATACTAACGGCTGAATTCGTTGTTTCACGATATATGATCTAATCTGCAATCAATTATAATAATTCAACTACCACTGAATGAGTTTAGCAAATTGTAGCCAAAAGGAACAATCTTAGCAATCGCGAAGGGTTACGCCACCAATTTTAAATCACTAAACGTTCTAAATCTTTCTTGCAGTATCTTTGACTAAATACAGTCATTGTTTGTTGTACAGAGACAACAAGTTCTTACCAACTACTTGCCAAGTCCAGGTAAGGAATCTTAAGTTGCTAGGGAACTTGGTTTATTATTGTGCAGCTAGTTGGAACTTGCCATTTCCAAGAATATTAACTGTGGCAAATTACTATATAGATTGAGCAAATTATAGGGGGACACGGACAATATTTTCTTTAAGAAACCGATAAAGATACATAATTGCGTGATGCTGGGCGCAGCATGCTTAACGTGGAATAAGCTATGTAATCAAATTGGATTATTAGTGGGATGATATTTCTCGCAGTTGTGGGGGGGCTTTGAGGGTAGTTTGCTGGTGCCACAAGGGAAATAATAATATTAAATAAAAAAACAGGTAATAAAATAGGGCAAATGATTCCGGCTATTTGTTTATGGAAGCCGAAAAATGCCTGTGGCTAATATACGCCCTTGTTACCTGTTAGTGAATTCTTTTAAAATCAAATGGGATTAATGTAACCGGTGATAGCACGCAGCACGTGGACTCAGTTTGGGTTTGTGAGCATTATTACCGATGCGGCTAACGTAGTAGTTTACATGTAGTAACTAGCTTAGAGGGAAACGATGGGTTAGCGTTAAAAAACGTGATGTAGCTTTGCCAAAATAATCATTTACATAAAATGTTAATTTTGGTTGCAACTATGATTTTGAGCTTACAATCGTGGAAACCTAGTGTAGAAAATACCATTACGGGCATACCTGAGTATAGCTACTTAGGATATGTGTGTGACACGTACTTGGTTTAATCGAGTCAGTTGGTGTTATTTGAAAGGGTTGGTAGCACAAACGTGAAATACGTGGTTTAGCGTTAGTGTGGTTCATTCAATACGTGTCGAAATGTCAGGTGGAACCCGAGGCAAGCTAGAACTGTGGAAACAAAAATAGGAGCTACCCATGCATGTTGACGGGAGAATCAATTGGAGGATGGAGCAGTCAGTGTATATTAGGAGTTGAGGAGTGCTCTAGTAATTTAATCTTATTTGTATGTAGTACTTGTACTGGAAGTGGGAGTAACACATAAACTACTTGCATGTACAGCAGCACGACATAATAAATGAGGTGTTCACTGGGGGGAATGTGATAGCCCCGGCTTGAGTCATACATACACCGTATACTTTGATCGTTGTGAATTTGAAGTATCAGGTCTACGCGGCGGTCTTTTTAGTCAGGCGTTACAGGTGACGTTATAAAATTCACGTCTAATTACCTAGTGGCTTCGATACCCACTAGTATGTGATTAGGCAAGCCTACTTGGTTACCACGTTATTGCAAATGAGTGAATAGTAGTAACGTTAACTATATATCTAAGGTGCATTCTATTAAGTATCGATCAAGCTAAATTAGTTAAGCAAAAATTTTGGGGTATTATGAATGGATATGCCTATTAGGGATACTTGCAGTAAGCACGTTAACAACGCTAGTAGGTGGTAGCGCGAATCAGGAAGACATTGCTAGAAGAAACGTTTTAGATAATTATTATTTTGTTGGCGTACAGGAAAATAGGTATATGAACAGTGAGTAATACAGTTTGGTGTTGCATGGTAAGGGAAGCTAACTAGATAAAATTCTCAAAAGCATTGTAACCTAGAACAATGTCTTATAAAGTGGCTAACCATGAATTGCTCATGTTGTGTTGGGATAATAAAATGAATGAACCAAACAGTTAGTAAAAAAAGGCACACGCTAAATTATTTAAGGTAGATTATGATAAATAAGCTATCTGAAAATTAAGCAGTTAGCGTGATATTGTTAAAAAGCCATTAACTCAGTGTGTGGACTGCATCAATATGAGCCCAAAACTGAGGGAGAATGGAAGACGGCGGGGTGAAACAACGTCTGCTAAATGCCGACAACTAGCGGTTTATCAAAGAAGCGTCAAAAACTTCACAAAAAATTCAAATAAAGTGTTGACGGATAATAGTCTAAGCGGTATGATATTTAAGTTGTCTCAGAGAGGTTAATTATTCCTCGCTACGAGATAACGAAAAAAATTAATTTAAATTAGTTGTTGACTTCTTAGAGGTTAACGAGTAATATAAATAGATGTTGTCACAGCGACAACGCAAACGTAGATCTTTGAAAACTGAATAAAGTTTTGACAATCAAATGATGTAAGGGTCTTAGATTTTGAATCTAAGATGTACAGATTTGCAAAAGTCAATTTCGCAAATAAATTGAATCAATTACCTCCCCGGTAATTGATTCAGGATAACAAAAGAGTCATCAAGACTCAATTTTTAAATTGAGAGTTTGATCCTGGCTCAGGATGAACGCTGGCGGCGTGCCTAATACATGCAAGTCGAACGGACTGTGGTGATTATGATCGAAGAGCTTGCTCGGAGAGATTAATCACAATGCAGTCAGTGGCGAACGGGTGAGTAACACGTGGGAAACCTACCTCTTAGCAGGGGATAACATTTGGAAACAGATGCTAATACCGTATAACAATTAGAACCGCATGGTTCAAGTTTAAAAGATGGTTCTGCTATCACTAAGAGATGGTCCCGCGGCGTATTAGCTAGATGGTGAGGTAATGGCTCACCATGGCAATGATACGTAGCCGAGTTGAGAGACTGATCGGCCACATTGGGACTGAGACACGGCCCAAACTCCTACGGGAGGCAGCAGTAGGGAATCTTCCACAATGGACGAAAGTCTGATGGAGCAACGCCGCGTGTGTGATGAAGGCTTTCGGGTCGTAAAACACTGTTATAAGAGAAGAACGTCAGTGAGAGTAACTGTTCATTGAGTGACGGTATCTTATCAGAAAGGGACGGCTAAATACGTGCCAGCAGCCGCGGTAATACGTATGTCCCAAGCGTTATCCGGATTTATTGGGCGTAAAGCGAGCGCAGGCGGTTATTTTAAGTTCTGATGTGAAAGCCTACGGCTCAAACCGTAGAATTGCATCGGAAACTGGATAACTTGAGTGCAGTAGAGGAGAGTGGAACTCCATGTGTAGCGGTGAAATGCGTAGATATATGGAAGAACACCAGTGGCGAAGGCGGCTCTCTGGACTGTAACTGACGCTGAGGCTCGAAAGTGTGGGTAGCAAACGGGATTAGATACCCCGGTAGTCCACACCGTAAACGATGAATGCTAGTTGTTAGAGGGTTTCCGCCCTTTAGTGGACGCAGCTAACGCATTAAGCATTCGCCTGGGGAGTACGACCGCAAGGTTTGAAAACTCAAAGGAATTGACGGGGGCCCGCACAAAGCGGTGGAGCATGTGGTTTAATTCGAAGCAACGCGGAAGAACTTACCAGTCTTGAACATCCTTGACCACTCCTAGAGATAGGACGTTCCCTTCGGGGACAAGGTGACAGGTGGTGCAATGGGTTGTCGTCAGCTCGTGTCCGTGAGATGTTTGGGTTAAGTCCGCAACGAGCGCAACCCTTATTACTAGTTGCCAGCATTAAGTTGGGCACTCTAGTGAGACTGCCGGTGACAAACCGGAGGAAGGTGGGGATGACGTCAAATCATCATGCCCCTTATGACCTGGGCTACACACGTGCTACAATGGATGGTACAACGAGTCGCAAAGTCGCGAGGCTAAGCTAATCTCTTAAAGCCATTCCTCAAGTTCGGATTGTAAGTTCTGCAACTCGACTAACATGAAGTCGGAATCCGCTAGTATCGCGGATCAGCACGCCGCGGTGAAATACGTTCCCGGGCCTTGTACACACCGCCCGTCACACCATGAGAGTTTGTAAACACCCAAAGTCGGTGGGGTAACCTTCGGGAGCCAGCCCGCCCTAAGGTGGATAGATGATTAGGGTGAAGTCGTAACAAGTAGCCGTAGGAGAACCTGCGGCTGGATCACCTCCCTTTCTAAGGATAATACGGAAACTTACACATTTGTCAAAACTTTATTTAGTTTTGAGAGGTCTACTCTCAAACTTGTTCTTTGAAAACTGAATACTATCATTTAAATTAATTAATCAATTCAATTTTTAATATTTATATTATTAAATTGAGCCGAGAACATCGCGTTTTTTTGAGTTTTAAAACAATAGTTTTATCTCGCTTTAAAGGTCAACTACCAAGTTGACCGCTCAAAAATTAAACCGTAATCGAAAGATACTAAGGTTAAGTTAATAAGGGCGCATGGTGGATGCCTTGGCACTAGGAGCCGATGAAGGACGGGACTAACACCGATATGCTTCGGGGAGCTGTAAGTAAGCTTTGATCCGGAGATTTCCGAATGGGGAAACCCAATTACGTGAGTAATTATCACCTGCTGAATATATAGGCAGGATGAAGGTAGACGTTGTGAACTGAAACATCTCATTAGCAACAGGAATAGAAAGAAAAATCGATTCCGGTAGTAGCGGCGAGCGAAATCGGAAGAGCCCAAACCTAGAAGCTTGCTTCTAGGGGTTGTAGGACAGAACATTGGAGTTACCAAGTTATAACATAGATGAATCAACTGGGAAGTTGAGCTAGAGAGGGTGATAGCCCCGTAATCGAAATGTTATAGCCTCCGTTCTGGATCCTGAGTACGGCGGAGCACGTGAAATTCCGTCGGAATCCGCGGGGACCATCCCGCAAGGCTAAATACTCCCTAGTGACCGATAGTGAACCAGTACCGTGAGGAAAGTGAAAAGCACCCCGAAGGGGAGTGAAATTAGTTCCTGAAACCATGTGCTTTACAATAAGTTAGAGCCCGTTAATGGGTGATAGCGTGCCTTTTGTAGAATGAACCGGCGAGTTACGATAACATGCAAGGTTAAGGTGGAAAGACCGGAGCCGTAGCGAAAGCGAGTCTGAAATGGGCGAATATAGTATGTTGTTGTAGACCCGAAACCAGGTGACCTACCCATGTGCAGGATGAAGGTGCGGTAAAACGCACTGGAGGTCCGAACCCGTGTCTGTTGAAAAAGGCTGGGATGACGTGTGGTAGCGGTGAAATTCCAAACGAACTTGGAGATAGCTGGTTCTCTCCGAAATAGCTTTAGGGCTAAGCCTCGAATTAGAATCACGGAGGTAGAGCACTGTTTGGACTAGGGGCCCCATCTCGGGTTACAAATTCAGATAAAACTCCCGAATGCCGTTGATTTATGTCGGGAGTCAGACGATGAGTGATTAAGATCCACGTCGAAAAGGGGAACAGCCAGACCGCCAGTTAAGGTCCTAAATATATGTTAAAGTGGAAAAGGATGTGGAGTTGCATAGACAACTAGATGTTGGCTCAGAAGCAGCCACCATTTAAAGAGTGCGTATAGCTCACTAGTCGAGTGATTCTGCGCCGAAATGTACCGGGGCTAAACATATTACCCGAAACTGCGGGTGCCACGTAGTGGCGCGATAGGAGAGCGTTTCTAAGGGCAATGAAAGCTAGACCGTGAGGACTGGGTGGAAGCGCTTAGAAGTGAGAATGCCGGTATGAGTAGCGAAAAGACAGGTGAGAATCCTGTTCCAACCGAATGACTAAGGTTTCCTGGGGAAGGCTCGTCTCCCAGGGTTAGTCGGGACCTAAGGCGAGGCCGAGAGGCGTAGTCGATGGATAACAGGTTGATATTCCTGTACCAGTGTATTTGTTTGAACAATGGAGGGACGCAGAAGGATAATGAATGCGCACTGCTGGATATGTGCGTTTAAATCGTAAGTCTTGATAAGAGTCAAATGCTTTTATCTTCAAGGACAAGCGATGATGAGGACCGAAATTTAAGTAGGGAAGTTCATGATTTCACGCTGCCGAGAAAAGCTTCTAGTTAGAATACATTTGCCCGTACCGCAAACCGACACAGGTAGTCGAGGAGAGAATCCTAAGGTGTGCGAGAGAACTCTCGTTAAGGAACTCGGCAAAATGACCCCGTAACTTCGGGAGAAGGGGTGCTGACCGCAAGGTCAGCCGCAGTGAATAGGCCCAGGCGACTGTTTATCAAAAACACAGGTTTCTGCAAAATCGTAAGATGACGTATAGGGGCTGACGCCTGCCCGGTGCTGGAAGGTTAAAAGGATGGCTTAGCTTCGGCGAAGGTCAGAATTGAAGCCCCAGTAAACGGCGGCCGTAACTATAACGGTCCTAAGGTAGCGAAATTCCTTGTCGGGTAAGTTCCGACCCGCACGAAAGGCGTAACGATCTGGGCACTGTCTCAACGAGAGACTCGGTGAAATTTAAATACCCGTGAAGATGCGGGTTACCCGCGACAGGACGGAAAGACCCCATGGAGCTTTACTGTAGCTTGATATTGAGTGTTTGTGCAGCTTGTACAGGATAGGTAGGAGCCGTAGAAATCGGGACGCTAGTTTCGATTGAGGCGTTGGTGGGATACTACCCTCGCTGTATGACCACTCTAACTCACACCACTAATCGTGGTGGAAGACAGTGTCTGGCAGGCAGTTTGACTGGGGCGGTCGCCTCCTAAAAGGTAACGGAGGCGCCCAAAGGTTCCCTCAGAATGGTTGGAAATCATTCGTAGAGTGTAAAGGCATAAGGGAGCTTGACTGTGAGACTGACTAGTCGAGCAGGTACGAAAGTAGGGCTTAGTGATCCGGTGGTTCCGCATGGAAGGGCCATCGCTCAACGGATAAGCTACCTGGGGATAACAGGCTTATCTCCCCCAAGAGTCCACATCGACGGGGAGGTTTGGCACCTCGATGTCGGCTCATCGCATCCTGGGGCTGTAGTCGGTCCCAAGGGTTGGGCTGTTCGCCCATTAAAGCGGTACGCGAGCTGGGTTCAGAACGTCGTGAGACAGTTCGGTCCCTATCCGTCGCGGGCGCAGGAAATTTGAGAGGAGCTGTCCTTAGTACGAGAGGACCGGGATGGACATACCTCTGGTGTACCAGTTGTTCCGCCAGGAGCATCGCTGGGTAGCTATGTATGGATGAGATAAACGCTGAAAGCATCTAAGTGTGAAACTCGCCTCGAGATGAGATTTCCCATTTCTTTATGAAAGTAAGACCCCTCAAAGATGATGAGGTAGATAGGTTAGAAGTGGAAGTGCAGTGATGCATGGAGCGGACTAATACTAATCGGTCGAGGACTTAACCACGAAGTGGTGTCCGGTAAGATTAATTAAGTAATAAATGATAGTATTCAGTTTTGAGAGATTAAGTAATTAATAGCTCACACAAAAAAAGTGTGGTGGCGATAGCGCAGAAGATACACCTGTTCCCATGCCGAACACAGAAGTTAAGCTCTGTAGCGCCAAAAGTAGTTGGGGGATCGCTCCCTGCGAGGATAGGACGTCGCCATGCAAAGAAGAAAAACCGATGATTAATTTCATCGGTTTTTCTGTGTTTAGGGCTCAATTAGTTGATATTGAACTCAATGGAGACAACCCTCGATTGAATGCTGTCCCTGATTTAAACTAAATAATTGTAAACGTAATTCAAGACATGTGCCTATTTTTATACAATTCACAGAACGGTCAAAATGATTGTGTATGATAAAATAAAGAATGACGAGTCTGGTGCAAGGAGGTGATAATCGTGCAAATTATAAAAAAAATACTCGGTAATAAAACGTTAAAGTTGTTTATTGAATACTTTAACCGTGCTGACATTAGTAATGCGAGTGCCGTCATTGCCTACTATGCACTATTAGCCCTCTTTCCGGCCGTCATTGCGATTGGATCCATGTTACCTTACATTGGGATTAAACTTAGCAGCGCGCTCGCATACTTGAAAACAGCGGTGCCTGTGAACATATATACCGTATTAGCACCAATCATTAAATCCATCTTGGGGCATCAAGGTGTGGGACTATTTTCAGTCGGATTGATTGTGACGTTATGGTCATTGAGCAAGTTGGTTGCTCTTTTCCGGCAGCGGCTTGATATTATCTATGATGTGAAAAGTAACCGGCCAGCAATCTTAGGTCGCTTTGTTTCGATGATTTGGATTATTGCCGTGATTGCCTTGATGGGGACGTTGATTTTCCTGACAACCATCAGCAAAACGGTGCTTACTCATCTTGAAGCACTTAAAGGTGCAGAACGGTGGGTGCACCTGGTTGAAGGGGCTAAATGGCCAGTCGTTATTGTGATATTGGTTCTCGGGGTATTGCTATTGAACTATGCCTTACCAGCGAAACGACCACGATTTAAGTGGGCATTGATTGGTAGTATGATTGAGGTTGTTGGTTTTTTAGCATTAACACAAGTATTTGGATTTTATGTTAGTATTGCGGCTTCTAGATATAGTTTCTATCAAGCGATTGGATCAATTATTATTTTGCTAATCTGGTTAAACCTAGTTGCTGAAATCGCGCTAGTTGGGGCAACGATTATCGCAATATTGAACCATAATGATACGATGGCACGTTTAGAAAAAGAGCGAAAAGCTGAAATCGTGAATGATAATTGGGGTAAGACGCATTTTTTGAAACGTGATGAGCGCCACGAAGTTAATAAAAAACCGCAGCATCGAGAATGAAGAAATTAAAAAGGGCCGGAACAATTAAATGTTCTTGGCCCTTTTATTGTGTTAATCAAGTTTAAAATATTGTTTTGGTGTTTGACCAGTAAGTCGTTTAGTCATCTTGGTGAAGTGTGCTTGATCGTAATAGTTCCCAATGATTGCAGCGTCGGCTAAATTGGTGAAGGTCTGATGTCCGAGATAATCAAATTGGATGAGTTCACTATAACTTTTCACAGTTAAGCCGACATTGGCACTGAATCGCCGCTGTAGTTGTTTGGATGACAGTAACATTTCGTGTGATAGGTCAGTTAGTGAAAGTTGACCGTGATTTTGATTGATTAGCGCGATGGTTTGTTGGAGCCACATATTGGGTTCATATGTCTGAATTCGTTGATATAACCATTCGATGACTTGATTCACGATTTTGATAGGTGCGAGTTGTTGAGCAATTAAACGTTCTTGTAAATCAAACCAAGAGTTTGCCTGCCTGGTAATTAATTGTAAATCAACACTAGCGCCGGTTATGTCACGGGGATCAACCATTTTTAAGGCAGCTAATGCACCAGGTTCGAAGAAAACGAGGATGGATGAAGTTGCCCCCACGGATTGATAAGTCGTAGCACTAATGGCTAAACCCGTAATTCCAAGCGTTGTTAAGGGTTGCTTAGTTACGTCCTCAAGCCGGATTAGCTGACCAGTTAACTGGAAGCCAAGGACATGATACTTACCAGCTGGAACGGTGTAGGGAGCATCATTTGCCTCGGCAGTACTGTAGACAATCTGATTAATAAACGGTTTTAAAATTTCTGGTGCTAACGTTAACCACATAAGATGTCCTTTTTTTACAATAGTTGATTACAGATAGTCTATATAGTATAAGTCATGGGGTTGCGATAAACAAATATTGTAACTAAAGAATGCCGACACTAAATAGAAATTACAAAGAGGAAGCCACTAATGTTAAAAGCTGAATTTATCTACCGTTTCAAAACAATCGATACACCAATCATGAATGCAAAATTTGCTGAATCGGCAAGTGCTCAATTCGAGTCGCCTGAAGGTGTCGCTAATAATATTGGCATGGAGTTTGCGGAACGGATGGAAGGATCAGAAACCGTCATCAATTTATCAATTTATTATAAAGATCGCGCAGATTATGAATCACGGACGGCCTTTGAACGGGCACAAACACGGTGGTTAGAAATCTGGTTTAACGCCAATGAAACAACATTTGTGCGCGAAGCTTTAAACATCTATGTAATTACACGCCAATTCCGTAATTTTTAATAGTAATTTGAAATCGCTTTTCGAAGCGATTTTTTCGCTGCGTGAAGTTTTACGGTCCAACATTTAATTACAAAAATTGTAGCGTGTTCGCTTTTTATTATAAATAAATTGCGTTAAGATTGACTAATAAATAATAAGTAGGTGCAGATATGCAACAATTTTGGACAACACTCCAAACACGGCATTCAGAGCTGTTTAGTGCGCTCTGGGTCCATTTACAACTATCACTAGTCGCCTTGCTAGTGGCGAGCGCTATTGCCATTCCTTTGGCGATTTGGGTTACTAAACGACGGCGGGTTGCTGAATTCATCTTACAAGTTACCTCCGTGCTACAAACAATTCCATCATTAGCATTATTAGGGCTTTTGATTCCGTTAGTTGGGATTGGTAGTGCTCCAGCGTTGATTGCGTTAATCGTCTATGCCCTACTACCGATTTTTCAAAACACTTACGTGGGGTTGACGAGTATCGATCCTGCACTATTGGAAGCGGCCGATGCGCTTGGTTTTTCAAAGTGGCGCCGGTTGCGCAAGGTCGAATTACCACTGGCGTTGCCTATTATTATTTCAGGAATTCGCACGGCTTTGGTGTTGATTGTTGGAACGGCAACCTTGGCGGCTTTAATCGGTGCCGGCGGGTTGGGCAATTTTATTCTCTTAGGAATTGATCGGAATAATACTAGTTTGATTTTGATTGGCGCAATTAGTGCCGCGTTGCTGGCCATTATACTGAGTTTAATAATTAAACGACTCGAAAGGGCAAAACCACGGACCGTTGTAATTAGTATTGTGACGCTGTTGGTACTAATTGGTGGCGCCAGTGGTGTCCAGGCATATCAATCACGGGCAGAAACGCCAATTGTGATTGCTGGTAAACTAGGCTCCGAACCGGAAATTTTAATCAATATGTACGCAGATTTAATTAAGGAAGACCCGAAAGCCCAAGTAATTCTGAAACCAAGTTTTGGGAAAACGACTTTTTTATTTAATGCGTTGAAACATAAACAAATTGATATTTATCCGGAATTTTCGGGGACGGTGTTAGAAAGTCTCGTTAAGAATCCAGTCACCGGGCAACATTTAACTGCCCAAGCAACGTATGCCCAAGCTAAGGCATTAATTCAAAAAGAAGACAAAATGACCTTGTTAAAACCAATGGCGTATAACAATACTTATGCGATGGCTGTTCGTCAAAGCGACGCTAAAAAGTATAATTTGCAGACCATTGGTGACCTTACCCATTTCCCCAACATTAAAGCCGGCATGACGTTGGAATTTATTGATTTGAATAATGGTCTCAAGGGTGTTAATAAGGTCTATGGTTTGAATATTAAGGCTAAAGCGATGGATCCACAATTACGTTATGAAGCAATTAATGCTGGTGAAGTTAATTTGGTTGATGCGTACTCGACGGATTCACAACTTAAACAATATAATTTAGTGATTCTAAAAGACAACAAGGGTGTCTTCCCGCCATATCAGGGAGCACCGCTGATGACGGATGCCTTTGCACAGGCGCATCCAGCAGTTGTTAAAGCATTGAATCGCTTGGCAGGTAAGATTAGCGAAACGGACATGCAAGCGATGAACTATGCTGTTAATAGTCAGCATAAGCAGCCAAGTGTTGTTGCTCATCAGTATTTAACAACCCATCATTTGTTAGCGAAATAACGGAGGATCACAATGATTGAATTTAAACATGTTATGAAAAAATTTAATAATCAAGTTGTGATACCAGACTTGAATTTTACTATTAATGATAATGAGATTTTTGTGTTAGTTGGTTCCTCTGGTTCAGGTAAGACAACGACGATGAAAATGATTAATCGTTTGCTGGATGCCGATGCGGGGGTAATTGAGTTTAACGGTAAAGATGTGCAAAGTTATCCAGCACAAGCACTCCGTTGGCAAATGGGCTACGTGATGCAGTCGATTGGTCTGTTTCCACATATGACGGTCGCCGAAAATATCGGGGTCGTGCCCACAATGCAAAAACAAGATCCAAAACAGATTGCCACCCAAGTCGATGAATTACTCCGGCGGGCTAATTTGAATCCAGCGCAGTATCGCAACCGAATGCCACAGGAGTTATCTGGTGGTGAGCAGCAACGCATTGGAATCTTGCGGGCGTTGGCAATGGACGGCGAAGTACTGTTGATGGATGAACCGTTTAGCGCCCTTGATCCGTTGGTCCGGACGCAACTACAAGATTTTGTGTTAGAAATCCAAGCACAAGTCCATAAGACGATTGTCTTTGTGACCCATGATACGGATGAAGCCTTGAAGATGGCGGATCGCATTGGTGTGATGCAAAATGGTGAGCTATTGCAGATTGCGCCACCAAGCGAGTTATTAGCAGCCCCGGCCAACGATTTCGTCAGGGCGTTCTTCAAGCTAGATCAGCAAGTTAAAGTTGTGGCAGGTTCAGATGGAATTCATCTTTCGCAAGCCGAACTGGCTAAATTAGGTATTAACAGTGGTGATTTTTTAACAATTGTAAAATAAGTTTTTCAGAGCTAGTATATTTTGTCCGACAGTAAATGGTCCGATTTTCACCTTATTAAATAAATAGGGCGGAAGCGGACCATTTTGTGACTTGTGAGGAATGCAGCTCTGGTTAGTATAGCGATGGAACACCATGATATTCATTCTGGGTGAAACGCTGAATGATTTGCTGCATTTGTTATAATAGACGTAATAGTAGAAATGGGGAGTGAACTGATGAAAAAATATGATGTTGGAATTATTGGGGCTGGGCCAGCGGGCTTAGCAGCTGCATTTGCTTTACAGGCACAAGGTAAGCAAGTTGTCATGATTGAATCATATTTATGGGGTGGCACCTGTCCTAATTACGGTTGTGACCCGAAGAAAGTTTTATTAGCTGCGGTTGAAGCCAAAGAGTATGCACAGTTGTTACAAGGAAAAGGCGTCCAAGGGGTACCAACAATTAATTGGCCAGAGTTAATGACATCTAAAAAGACGTTCACGGACCCTGTTTCACGTGGAACATTTGGTAGTGTTACAGCCGCTGGTATCACAACGTATCAAGGGAAAGCGCGCTTTCAATCGGCAACCGAGGTGCTAGTTGCAAATGAACGAATAACCGCTGATAACTGGATTATTGCGACTGGTGCACGACCAGCAACCCTGACAGTTCCCGGTGGTGAGTTAGCTAAAACGAGTGAAGATTTCTTAGGAATGGAAAAATTACCAGCTAGCATTACCTTCGTTGGTGCAGGCTACGTGGCACTTGAATTAGCAGTCATTGCAAATGCGGCAGGAAGCAATGTGCAAATTTTGACGCATGGTGAAACAATTTTGCCAGCATTTGATCAAGAGTTGGTCGCCGATTTTGTCGAGCAATTAACGCAACGTGGAATTAAAATCGTCAAGAATGTTGCGGTCACAGCATTAGCACAACAGGAAAACACAATTGAAATCACCACTGCGACTGAAAATTATCGTAGTGAAATGGTTATTGCGGCTACCGGGCGGCCAGCAAATATTGATGATTTGAATTTGGATGCCTTAGATGTTGAATGGTCACGGCACGGGATTAAAGTTGATCAGCAGTTACGGACGGGCGCACAGAATATTTTTGCAATCGGTGATGTTGCCGATACAGCAGTACCAAAATTAACGCCAGTTGGATCATTTGAAGGGCGTTATGTTGCCGCGGTTCTAGCGGGTAACCAAGAACCAATTCAGTACACCGCAATTCCCACGGTAGTGTATGGAGCACCCAAATTAGCCCAAGCGGGGGCGGTAGCCACGGCAACAACCTTTGACGTGACGGGCTGGTTTACGTATCGCCGAATTGGCGAAAATGTGGCTAAAGTTAAAATCGCAACGAATGAAGTTGGACAGTTGATTGGCGCTAGTGTATTGGCAACCGAAGCTGATCAGTTAATTAATTATCTGACAAATGCAATTAATCAAAAATGGACCTTAGCGGATGCTCAAGCTAATATCATGGCATATCCGACGATGGCGTCTGATTTACAGTATTTCTTCTAGGTTCCTGCGTTCGGTTAAACCAAGCATGATTTTAAATGATTACTGCGGGCGTGCACTAGCCCGAGTAGTGAATCGCAACACAAATTAACAAAGCTTTATTAGTATAAGGAGCCAGCATGAAAAAAATATTAATTACCGTGATGAGTTTTTTGCTAGTTTTTACTTTGGTAGCTTGTGGTACAAATACAAGTCAAAATAAAACCAGTAATAAACCCAAAATTGTGAAAATTGCACAGCCACAACCAATTAAAGGTGCTGCATTTGAACAAGCTGACACGGTCGGACAATATCGCTTATTGAGTGATACTTATAATGCAGTTAATAGCTCCTATTTGAATTACCTTGCGGCGTACACCCAATTGGTACAGGATAATATGACACCCGCTTCGGTCGCACAATTGCAAAACGCGACGCCACATTTGGCAGCCCTGATTGATACGAATAAACAAGTCATTGCCAGTGCGCACAAATATGGCCAATTAACTAAGTTTAAGGCGGCAGAAGCAGATTGGTATCAAGCTGAAATGACCTTGCAGCAAGTTACAGAACAAGAATTAACAACGCTTCAAGCGGTGACGGGAACTAATACAAAACACGAGGGAGATGTCCTTGATCAACTGCATGCGCAACTGCAAACCGCCGATTACGCAACCCAACAAGCCGAATACAAAGCTGCGGTGCAAGCTGGGTTACCAACCCAACAAGCCAGTCAGCATGTTGAAGAACAACGGCAACGGATGAACGCGAAATATCGGGCACCGCTGAATTAACGAGTTCGGGGCTGCATGTGTAACTCAGGAATTAAGTCAGAAATTTGCCAAGATGAAACGACGAGGAAAACAGACATGGAAGCAGAATTAAGCCAAGAACAAACGCGCGTCGATGAAGTCGTCACAGAGATTGAACACCAATTGGTAACGGTGGAAAAAACATTAGCTAAAGCTCATGCCGAAACGTCGGCGGTTGAACAAAACTATAGCGAAAACGCTTCAATTAATACGTTTGAAATCGATGACGCCAGTGAAACTAATGCCGAAGTGCAACAACAACGGCAATTGGTTGCTCGGGTAGTCGAAACTGAAACGATTTTGAAGAAACAAGAGACCACCTTGAACGAATTGCATGAATCACCATACTTTGGCCGGATTGATATTAAAGATGCCGCCGATGAAAATGAATCATTATATATTGGGATGGCGTCGTTACAAGATGCCGAGCAAGATTTTTTGATTTATGATTGGCGCGCACCAGTATCAGCGATTTACTACAACGGGACGCTTGGGGATGTGACATATCCAACGCCAAATGGGCGCGCCACAGCGGAACTCCTCAACAAACGGCAATTCACGATTCAACACGGTAAAATAACGAATATGTTTGATACCGATGAAACTGTTGGCGATGAAATGTTGCAGTATGCGCTAGGCCAACAAAGCGATGAGTATATGGCTAATATTGTGGCAACGATTCAAAAGGAACAAAACGATATTATCCGTGATACGACTAGTGATTTGTTAGTTGTGCAAGGGGTTGCGGGGTCTGGTAAGACATCGGCAATTCTACAACGGATTGCGTTCTTATTATTCCATTCACGGGAAGAACTCAGCTCGGACCAAATTATTCTGTTCTCGCCTAATCGTTTATTCAGTCACTACATTTCTGAGGTGCTCCCAAGCTTGGGTGAACGGAACATGCGCCAAGTCACATTGGCAGAATTCTTAAAGGCACGGTTGGAAGGCTTGAATGTCCAAACCTTGTTTAATCGGTATGAGGCGGAACAAAACGCACCGGCAAACCAGAAATTGCGCGCGGAAATGGAAAGTGCCGATTTTATGCAAGTCATTGCCAAGTATACTGAACAAATCGCTGACAAAGCCCTGCGCTTTGCAGATATTGAATATAATGGAGCGGTGTTCTTTAGCGCATATCATATTAAAGTGGTCTATTCACGCCAAGCAAAGGAAGCTAAAATTGCGGAACGCATGCTGCGGACTAAAAACGAACTGATTAATGAACTGAAGCGCAAAATTATTCACGAAGCGCAACAGCCATGGGTGAGTGCGGCGATTAATGAATTGGATGATGAACACTATCGTGATTTATTGGGATTGGAAAATGTTGAAAAATTTGAATCAAGCGATGACGAGATGGAATACGTTAGCGAAAAATTTGTTCGGATTCGTTTCAAAAAAATCTACGACGCAATTTATAATAATCACTTCTTTGATGTTTACTCACAATATGCTGATTTTTTGACAGCATACGGTGAACAAACCGCGGAACCTGCAATTTGGGTTGAAAAGCGCGAACGCTTCTTGGCAGAACTTGAATATCACCGCATCGACCTTGTCGACGCGATTCCTTTAATGTATTTACGCGATTTAGTTACTGGTAGTGGTCAAAACCGCCGGATGCAACACGTCTTCATTGATGAAATGCAAGACTACTCAATCGCACAAATGTTGTACTTTAAACACGCCTTTCCACGGGCACGTTATACAATTTTAGGGGATAGTGAGCAAGCTTTGTTCCGCTCAATTGAAAGCCCCGCGGCATTATTGACCCGGTTGAAGGATGCCTTCCAAGTTAAACACGCTAATTTGATTACGCTGAATAAAAGTTATCGGTCAACGAAACAAATTACGGAATTTGGGAAAGCATTTCTGCCAGACGGCGACCAAATTCAAGCATTTACACGTGATGGTGATTTACCAATCGTCGTGGAAAGTGACGCCAAGCAAGGTTTGACATATTTGCGGGCAAAGCTTAATGGGTTACGCGCAAATTATGGCACGGTTGCGATTTTAACTAAGAATGCGGGGCAAGCCGAAAAACTCCAACAACAACTACGCCGTGAATTTGGCTCAACCTTGTTAACCGCAACGGATCGCTTAGTTCCAAATGATATTGTGATTTTACCGATTTATTTAGCTAAAGGCCTCGAATTCGACTGTGTTATCGCTTACGGGGTCAACCGTGATAATTACCCAGATGCAGATTCACTCGGAATAATATATACAATTGCATCACGAGCAATGCATGAATTGACGCTGATTACAGCTGGGGTGCCTAGTCCATTATTGGCAACGGTGGCACCAGATTTATATCAGCCAGAAGTGATTGTAAATAACTAACGTGGCGTTCACGGTCGGCTAAATGCTGGTGATTAGCCTGCATAAGGAAACCGAGTAATCTGAGCGCAGTGAAAGTATGAAGGAGATATTAAAATGGCAGACATTAAATTAATTGGTTTTGATTTAGATGGGACGTTATTAACGGGTAAAAAAGAGATTTCAGAATATACCGCGGACGTGATTAAGCAACTCCACCGAGCCGGGATGCAGATTGCGATTACGACCGGGCGGCCAATTGCGGCAATTGGCAAATTTTTGCAACAACTTGAGTTATCACAGCCAGAAGACTACACATTAACGTTTAACGGTGCTTTGGTAATCAATAATGTTACAAAAGAACCTATTTTTAAGTTAGCGACGACCAAAGCTGATTTAACACCACTTTACACTTGGTTGGCAGCTAATGATTATCCGATGGATGTTTTAGACTTTGACCAAAACTGGCAAATCGCGGGTGTTGGTAAATCGGATTATGTGCGGCTAATGCAAGCACCGTTGTTGTTTGAATATGTGACATTTGCTGAATTACCAGATCAACCGTATGCCAAAGCGGTGGTCTCAACAACCAAAGAACGCTTGGATGATTTGCTAGTTAAGATGCCAGCAGAACTCCAAGCTCAATATCATATTGTCCGCTCACAACCACACATCTTAGAATTTCTCCAACCAACATTGGATAAAAAAGTTGGGGTGAAAGCATTGGCAGAACACTATGGGTTGACTGCTGAAAACGTGATGGTCTTTGGGGATGCCGAAAACGACCTGGGGATGTTTGAATATGCCGGTACCGCGGTAGCGATGGCAAACGCAACTGATGAAGCCAAAGCAACGGCTAATGCGGTGACCGCAGCCACTAATGATGAAGATGGGATTGGTAAATTCCTGGCTGATTATTTTGCCTTGGTCTAATCGTCAAAAGCGACATTATAGGGTACAATAAGAAAGTTAGTGAGTGTGACTTAATCTGTTGATAGCTACAATTTGGCCGTGCAGAAAGCCGACAATCACAAAAATCATAGTGAGGAACAAATAGATAATGAATAAGAAAAAGCTTGTGGGGTTGTTTAGCGTCATTGCCATTCTAGCCGTCGTTTTAGTGGCATGTGGTAAGCCTAAGGTTGAATTAATGAAGGATCCATACCAAAAAACGGAATTCCACATTGGGACAATCTGTACAATCCGTGTCTGGGACAAGGACAAAAAGGATGCCGTTAAGGATGCCTTTGCGCGGATTGCTAAGTCAGATAAGCAAATGGCCGTTAATGGTGACGGTTCAGTTGCCGATAAAATTAACGCCGCTGCTGGGAAGCACCCGGTAAAAGTGCCAGCTGATATGTGGCCACTGTTTGAAAAGGCGAAGTACTACTCAGAAAATTCAGGCGGCGTGTTTGATGCATCAATTGGAGCCTTCACAAATTTATGGCGGATTGGATTTCCTGACGCTCATGTTCCCGCACAAAAAGAAATTGACGCTGCTAAGCCACTCGTTGGTTGGAAGCAAAATGTGGTACTTGATGAAAAGAACCACACCGTCTTTTTGAAGCAAAAAGGTGTGCGTTTGGACTTTGGTGGAATTGCCAAAGGTTACATCGCTGACCAAGTATGGCAAACTTTGAAAAAGCACGGTGTTACGACGGCAGTTATCGACTTGGGTGGTAACTTAGTCGTGATGGGTAAGTCACCAGCCGGCAAAGATAAAAACTGGAACGTCGGTATTCAAAGTCCCACTGCAAGTCGTGGTGATGCTGTAGGTTACGTCCCTGAACAAAACAAGTCAATTGTGACAGCCGGGATTTATGAAAAATACCTGAAGACTAAGGATCATACTTACATTTACTTGATTGATCCAGCCACAGGCTACCCATATGAAAATAACTTAGCCGGGGTTTCAATTATTTCAGCCAAGTCAGTTAATGGGGATGCCTTATCAAACGTTGCTTTCAATAAGGGGTTAAAGGGCGGTTTAGCGTATATGAACCAACTACACCGGAAGAATGGAACGGAAGCCATCTTTATCACTAAGGATAAGAAGTTGTACCTGACCGATGGTTTGAAAAAGACTTTCAAGGTTGATAAGAATTCAGGCTATACGTTGGGTAATCCAGCAGATGCCAAATAATAGTATTTTAAAAAAGCTTACTTCGGTGAGCTTTTTTTTGTTATATTCCGTGGTATGTGAGTATTCTCAAACAAAAGTACAGAAATATTAAGCTAGATAGTTTAGTTGCTCCAAGCATTACAGTAAATTAAAAATGTTATGGATTGGGGCAACTTCAGTAGCTGTTTGTGCAATTATGATTGGCGTCGGAGCTAACAACAGAGCTGATGCCGATTTGTAGAATTTGGCTTATAAGCAATAAATACATCGTTAAATTTTGATAATCCCCTTATGTGGCAGCTCGAGTAAATGTTGCCATATAAGGGGATTTTTGTTGCCCTCTTTTATTATCGTTTCAAAGTGGTATATTTAAACATAATCAACCAGAAGGAAAACGATATACTTTGATAAGCAGTCGCTTGCTCGAAAGCTGAAAATTTTTAGAACTTATTCTAGCAATTATTCAAAGGATGGAAAAATGTCAAACGCAGAACCAGAACCGATAACTAAAATTTTTAACAAAGGCTTCATCAGTATCACCCTAGTTAACTTTGTGGTGTACTTTGTCTACTTCCTCTTGATGGCCATCATCGCGGTCATCGCGCACCAACAATTACACGCTTCATTTGGTCAATCGGGATTGGCCTCAGGGATTTTTGTTGTTGGGACGTTGGCCGCACGGTTGATCATGGGGCAACAACTTGAATTACTTGGTCGGAAGGCCGTTTTGCGCTATGGGGCACTCTTTTATTTGGTCACCACGATTGCGTACCTATTCATTCCAAATATTGGTGTGATGTATATCGTCCGTTTGTTGAATGGTTTTGCCTATGGGATGACATCAACAGCAACGAATGCGATTGTCACCGCCTATATTCCTGAAAACCAAAAAGGTAAGGGCATCAATTACTATGGTTTAAGTACAGCGCTTGCAGCCGCATTAGGACCTTTCATGGGGATGATTTTATTAAATTACACCACTTTCAAAACGATTATCATCATGTCGATTATCATGATTGCGGTCGTCGCTGTATCTGCGTTTGTCTTGCATGTGGATGATATCAAATTAACTGCTGAAAAGCGGACGGCATTGAAGAAAATTACGTTTAGTGCCTTCGTTGAAACTAAAGTTATCTTTATTAGTTTCATTGGTTTCTTAATTGGCTTTGCGTTCTCAAGTGTCCTATCATTCTTGTCATCGTATGCAGCGCAACTGAATTTGCTTGCGATTAGCTCATTCTTCTTTATCGTTTACGCTGGGGTGATTGCGATTAGCCGACCAATCTCTGGGACTATTTTTGATACTAAGGGTGAAAATGCCGTGATGTATCCTACGTACTTTGCTTTGACGATTGGTTTGATTATGTTGTCATATACGACAACTGGTTGGATGTTGCTCTTGTCTGGAGCATTTATCGGCTTGGGTTACGGAACATTCCTTTCAAATGGGCAAGCGATTGCTTTGAAATTAAGTCCTTCTGTTGAACGGATTGGGGTTTCATTGTCAACGTACTTCATCGGGGTTGATTTAGGCCTTGGGGTGGGACCATTTATTCTCGGCCAATTACACAATGGAATGTCATTCAGTAAGTTGTACTTGAGTGCTGCGATCATTCCAATGGTTGCGATGGTCTTATATTTCTTCTTCTACAAGCCAAAGCACGTTGGTCACTCAGTCCATGTGATGGATCAAGATGGTGCTGGTAATAATATTTAAGTTACGTAATTAAATTAGATGCGAATGCCGTTTACTTTCGAGTGAACGGCATTTTTTATACATAAATCAGGAAAATAATTTCATATTAGGAATCCGAAGTGATAAAATTTTAGCTATCAGAGTGAAACATAAACGCTGTCATAGCAACGATGCAACTAGAAAGTGCGGGGATGCCCGTGACTGGTTCTTGGCAGGAACGTGAAATTGCGGCATGCTAGATATGAGTTTGTCACCAGGACAGCTTAGCTAATTGAGCAGCTTGACATATAACAGATGAGGTAAGTAAAAATGGGATTAATAGTAGGTGCATTAGCGACATTAGGTTTTGCAAATAGTGGGCGACCACATTGGTGGATGATTCCGGTAGTGATTGTAATTTGGTTAGTGGTAGTGGGATTGGTACATCGCCACTATGCCAAAAAGTATTTTAACGGTGATATGCGCACGGTGTTACAAAATCGGCATAATGCGCATCGTTTAGGCAACTATGCAGTGCATTCAAGTAAAGATGCGTTTGCGATTTTGGATGAAGAATATGCCCGTGGGAACATCGACGACGCCACGTATAAACACCGCAAAGCTGTGTTGGCAGGAGATACTGATGAAGTACCAGTGGAAGATAAGGAATAAGCAATGGAACTTGCAAAACAAATCAAACAAGGGCGTGAACAGCTCGGCTGGTCGCAGTCTAAGTTAGCTGAACAACTCCACGTTGCGCGCCAATCAGTTTCAAAATGGGAAAATGATCAGACATACCCGGACTTGGAAAAATTGTTGGAAATGAGTGATTTGTTTGGTGTGACGGTCGATAGTATGTTGCGCAGTGATCGGACGTATCAAGAAGTCGTCGTTGAGCAAAGCCTGACGAATGCGGAACACTCCTGGATAAATCCCAAGGACATACCGTCAGCAGAAACCGAGCAACACGTTGCGCACTATGCAATGATCCAAATTACATTGCTAGCTTTAATTCTCGCAGTATTGACAGTTTTAGTATTATTGATGGTTTAAGACAACGGCTAACTAATTTGTGGATTAGTTGGTCGTTTTTTTAGTGGTAAATTGTAAATGGTTGCGGTGTATGATGCCACTGCGTGCCTGAAAATCACATTGTGCACCGAGATGGCATAATCAGTAACGGGTTTGGTTACTGATTATGGATTTGTGAAGATGGTTACCGCGTTAGCGAACCAAGCTTCGCAAACATTTGAAGACCGCACTGTGGCTTCAAATGCTTGTCTCCCATCACGGTGTCCAGACTGGTTTCAGGCTCGTAGTGGGAATCAATCTGAGACACATATCCAAATTCCACGTTAGAAAAAAATTAGCCGTTTAAGGATAGTAATTATTGCGTTATTTGAATGGAAAGCACTAATATAACGGTCTTTATTATGATATAATTGCCAAGATAATCCGCGCTGGGTCATTTGTCAGCGCACTGGAAGGAAACGATAAAATAATGACTGAAAATAACACATTTTACATCACAACCCCAATTTACTACCCATCAGGTAAGCTTCAATTAGGGAACTCATACACCACAGTTCTCGCTGATGCGGCAGCTCGTTACCACCGCTTATTAGGCGATGACACATATTTTTTGACTGGTACTGACGAACATGGTTTGAAGATCGAACAAAAGGCTGAAGAACTTAAGATGACGCCTAAGCAATACGTTGATGGTATGGCTGACCAAATTAAGGAATGCTGGCAATTAATGGAAATTTCTTATGATGGCTTTGTTCGCACGACTGACGACATGCATGAAAAAGCCGTCCAAAAGATTTTTGAACAATTGTTAGCGCAAGGCGACATTTATAAGGGTGCTTACGAAGGCTGGTATTCCGTTTCTGATGAAGAATACTTCACAGAATCACAATTAGCCGAAGTATACCGTGATGAAGCTGGTAACGTGACTGGTGGGAAAGCCCCATCTGGCCACGAAGTTGAACTCGTGAAGGAAGAATCATACTTCTTCAAGATGAGTAAATACGCTGACTGGTTGTTAGATTACTACAAAAACAATCCTGAATTCATCCAACCAGAAGCGCGGATGAACGAAATGATTAACAACTTTATCAAGCCTGGTCTAGAAGATTTGGCAGTTACGCGGACTTCATTTAACTGGGGCGTGCAAGTACCATCAGATCCTAAGCACGTGGTTTACGTGTGGATTGATGCGTTGTCAAACTATATCACTGCCTTGGGTTATGATTCAGAAAATACTGAATTATTCGACAAATTCTGGCCCGCTAATGTGCAATTAGTTGGTAAAGAAATTGTGCGTTTCCACACGATTTACTGGCCAATCATGCTCCATGCTTTAGGTTTACCATTGCCTAAGCAAGTCTTGGGTCACGGTTGGTTAGTGATGAAGGACGGTAAGATGTCTAAGTCTAAGGGGAATGTGATTTACCCTGACGTCTTAGTTGAACGTTACGGTCTTGATGCAGTGCGTTACTACTTACTTAAAGCCATGCCATTTGGTAACGATGGGGTCTTCACACCAGAAGACTTCGTTGGTAAGTTGAACTATGACTTAGCCAATGACTTAGGTAACTTGTTGAACCGGACTGTTGCAATGATTAACAAGTACCAAGGCGGGGTTGTACCAGCCTTGAACTCCGGCGCCACTGAATTTGATGCTGATCTTGAAGCAGTTGCTGCTGAAAGTATCAAGGAATTCAACGCTAACATGGATGAAGTGCGGACTGCGGATGCCTTGAGTGCAATCTGGAAGTTAATCGCCCGTGCTAACAAGTATATTGATGAAACTGAACCATGGGTTTTAGCAAAGACTGAACAAAGTGCAAAACTTGACGATGTGATGGCACACTTAGCTGCTAGCTTGCGTGTCGTTGCGGTGTTGTTACAACCTGTAATGACCCACGCTCCTAAGCAAATCTTTGAACAACTTGGTCTTGATACAGCTAACATGCAAATTGCTGACTTAGCATTTGCCGACTTAACTGTGGGTGCCCAAGTTGTGAAGAAGGGAACGCCAATCTTCCCACGTCGTGACGCTGAAGAAGAAACAAGCTTCATTGCTGGTCTCTTGACGAAGTCTGATAAGAAAAAGGGTCGTGCCGCAATTGAAGCCGCTAAGGAAGAAGCTAAGCCCGCAGCTGATTCGGATGACTGGAACCCAGCAGATACTGAATTTGCGACAACCAAGGAAGCGACAATCGAATACGATGATTTTGACAAGGTTGAACTTAAAGTTGCTGAAATCATTGCTGCCGAAGAAGTTCCTAAGTCTGACAAGCTTTTGCAATTCCGCTTGAATGCAGGTGATTCACAAGACCGCCAAATTCTTTCAGGAATTAAGAAGTGGTACCCAGAATACCAATCATTAGTTGGTAAAAAGGTTGTCATCGTGGCCAACATGAAGCCACGGAAGATGATGGGTCGCATCTCACAAGGGATGATTTTATCAGCTGAATTTGATGGTGAAGTTAAATTAACCATCTTGCCAGATGATGTTGTGCCTGGTTCAGGTATCGAATAAGCAAATAATTTTAAATGAAGAAAAGAGGCTTGGCATTGGCCGAGTCTCTTTTGCCTTAATTGGTGGTAATTGGTAGGAGGTTGCTAATGAAAATTGTGTTATTGGGCGACAGTTTAACTGCCCGCTATGAAGGGGCTAATGAGCCAATGCTTTCAAGCAAACTCAAACCACTTATTGCCAATGATGATGTAATATTAAATTACGGCGTTTCAGGCGAAGATACCAATGACGTCGTAAAGCGCTTGGCACCGATTGCCCAAGCTACGCCAGATATTATTTTTGTTATGTTGGGGAGTAACGATGCGCGTTTTATGCGTGTGCCCCTCACCGAATATCGGGATAATTTAGTTAAAATAATTACGACGTTTGGTGATAGCCAAGTTGTCTTGGTGACCGCCCCACCCGTTGATGAAAGTAAACAATTTCCCAAGCGGAAAAATGTTGATCTAGCAGAGTATGCGACGACGGTACAAATGTTAGCAGTTGAATACAAACTCAGCATAATTGATTTTTATCATATTTTAAGTAACAAACCGAACATGGTCGAATATGTTCATGGCCAACTTGATGATGGTTTGCACATCGGTACCATGGCGTATGGGTTACTTGCAGAATTATATGCAGATGAAATAAGCAAAGCCAAAAAGGAGTAAATAATGCCAATCTATGATCCAACTAAAATGCCGGCGAATAGTTTTGATACCCATACACATTTGAATGATGATGCGTTTTGGAATGAACTTGATGCCTATGTGGCGCGCGCTCACGAATTTCGTGTAATGGAAATGAATATTGTGGGTTACGATGCAAAGGGGAATGAACGTGCCTTAGAAATTGCCCACAAATATGATGGAGTTAACGCAATTATTGGTTTTCAACCAGAAGATGCGAAGTTTTTCGATGACCAAGCGGCAGCAGAATTACGCGAACAATTAAATGATGTTGCGGTTGTTGGTTTAGGTGAAATGGGGCTCGATTATCACTGGGATACCTCATCACGTGAAGACCAATTGAAAGCCTTTGAGCAACAACTTGAATGGGCAAAAGAACTTAATAAGCCAGTGACAATTCACTCCCGCGATGCGATGGACGATGTCTACAGCATTTTAAAGAATGCGCATGTCGGTGACTTTGGCGGTGTGATGCACAGTTTTACCGGGAATGCTGAAGAAGCTGAAAAATTCTTGGATTTAGGGATGTATATCTCATTTAGTGGGATTGTAACGTTCAAAAATTCTAAGGATGTTCAAGCCGCAGCGCAAGTTGTACCATTGGATCGCATGCTTGTCGAAACTGATGCACCATATTTAGCGCCAACCCCATTACGTGGTAAGCAAAATGAACCAGCTTTCGTGAAGTATGTTGTCGATGGTTTAGCTGCTCAATTGGGTATTGACGATAAAGAATTGGCAACGCAAACGCGCGCGAATGCTCATAAATTATGGAGTCTGGATTAAGCATGACGAAATTAAAAGAAGTGATTGTTGTTGAAGGTAAAGACGATACTACGCAAATTCATAAAGCGCTTGATGCAGATACGATTGAAACTAATGGCTCAGCTGTTTCACGTGAAACAATTGCCCAGATTCAAGAATTGGCCGTAAAACGGGGAATCATTATCTTTACTGATCCTGACTTTAACGGCGAACGAATTCGGAAAATTGTGAGCGAAGCTGTCCCAGATGCTAAACATGCCTTCATTAAACGTGCCGATGGCGTCCCAGATACAACTGGTGGTAGCCTAGGCGTGGAACATGCTAGTGTGCAAGTCATTCGCGATGCGCTAGCTGATTTGTATGAAGTCGTCCCAGATGCCCCCCAAGTGATTAGTCAAGCTGATTTAATTCACGCCCACTTGATTGGTGGTCCGGCTGCCCGCAAGCGCCGGGAAGTTTTGGGGATGTTGTTGAATATTGGCTACGTGAACGGTAAGCAATTATTGAAACGTCTCCAAATGTTCCAAGTTACGCAAGCCGATTTCCAAGATGCCGTCGTGCGCTTGGATGAAGGTGATAACCAACACCTAAAATCAATGGAATAATGAGGGAATAAATATAATGGCAGATCATATTGATATTGCAACGCCCGTTCGGACACAAGCAATTATGAACGAATACGGAATTGCGACAAAGAAGAGTCTTGGTCAAAATTTCTTAACGGATTTGAACATCTTGCACAATATTGTTGAAGCAGCTGAGTTAACGGACGCTGATAACGCGGTTGAAATCGGTCCTGGGATTGGTGCTTTGACAGAACAATTAGCCCGCGCCGCTCATAAGGTCTTGGCCTTTGAAATTGATGGCCGGTTGATTCCAGTGTTACATGACACGTTGTCACCATACGACAATGTTGAAATCATTAATGAAGATGTGTTGAAAGCTAATTTGCCTGAAACTTTTAAAGAAGAATTTCAAGGCGATGGTCGCCCAGTTAAATTGGTGGCCAACTTGCCTTACTACATTACGACACCAATCTTGATGAACTTACTACAAAGTGGCATTGATTTCGCTAACATCGTTGTTATGATGCAAAAAGAAGTCGCTGACCGGATGACGGCAAAGCCTGGTACCAAAGAATACGGTTCACTTTCATTGGTTGTACAATACCGCATGGATACGGAAGTGGCCTTCATTGTGCCCCGGACGGCGTTTGTGCCCCAACCAAATGTTGATTCAGCAATTGTAAAATTGACTAAGCGCCAACCATTGGATGTTTTACCATTTGATGAAAAGGTCTTCTTTAAGTTCTTGAAGGGGAGTTTTGTCCACCGTCGGAAATCATACTGGAATAACTTAACGGTTTATTTCGGTAAGACTGATGAAATCAAAGAAAAAATTACCGCGGGTCTTGAAAAAGCGGGTGTTGATCCAAAAATCCGCGCGGAAAAGTTGCCCCTTGAAACCTTCATTGACCTGACGAATGCGTTCCATGAAGTTGGCTTACTTTAGTTTGATGTGTGATTTATAAAATGTGATGAGATGTATGATGTCACTGCGTGCCAGAAAATCACATTGTGCACCGAGATGGAAGCACATGCCCAAGCCAAAGGGCGGTCTTGGGCAATTCGGGATAGCTGGCAGTCTAATGGCTAAAGCCAAAAGACTGCTCATCTACCCTCAGCGACAAACCCGACACGTGGTGTCACGTTCGTCCCATCACGGTGTAAAGCCTGTCGGCCACAAAGTGATTTTCAGGCACTCCGTTAGATAAGCGTGGAATTATTGATTACCGCTAAACTTGCAGCGATCACGGCATATTACTAGTCAGACTGCCTGGAACTAACGAAGTGGCTGGAAACAGGCTGGACTTTAGCTCGCACCGTTACTCATTATGGATTTGTGAAGATGGTTACCGCATTAGCGAACCAAGCTTCAAATGCTTGTCTTCCTATCACGGTGTCCAGACTGGTTCCAGCATCGTAGTGGAAATCAATCTGAGACACATATCCAAATTTCACGCTAGAAAAATTTTAGCCACTAATCAAGTTAAGCTACCAACAATAAAAGAATTAATGTAAATAAAGCCCCGTTAAGCGATACACAATGTCACTTAACGGGGCTTTACTATTATTGATTTGATTTGTCAAGCTAAATGTGTTAAAATAATACCTGTCTTGTCACAAGAAAGGTAAGGTGGTTATATAATGCCAAGTACATTAGCAAGTATTAAAAATAAACTTGATGCGCACCTAGGTCAAGAAATGACGGTTGTAGCACAAGCCGGTCGCAAGAAAGTCACAGAACGTACAGGGATTTTACGGGAAACCTTCCCAGCAGTCTTTGTTGTTGATTACGACAAAACACAAAGCGCAGTAGAAACTGTTTCATACAGCTATACGGATGTGTTAACTGCCAATATTGAACTTTCATTTGGCGAAGCAGAATAATTAAATATGTAAAAATTGTCTGACTGTGGGGGTCAGCTTTTTTTTGGCCATTTTTCGGTATTTATTGGTTCGATAGGTATACAGTGGCGGATATCAATACATAAGTTTGAACTACAAAATCCACTTGAAACCATGTCTAATAGTAATTTATCAAGTCGAAACCACGTCATAGTAGCACAAAGTTGTGGACTTCGGTATAATTTTACTTATATATATTTAGTTTCAAAAATTTCAACGACACAAAGGGGGTGAACACATGCAAATCGTTGAAAAAGCAGCAGCCAAAATTAATTTAAGTCTTGATACGCCATTTGATCATCCAGATGGTTTACAAGAATGGGAAATGGTCATGACCGCGGTTGATTTAGCGGACTACGTCACGATCAACACGACCCCAAATAATACGAACATTGAGGTAAAAACGGATACGGGCTTTTTACCAAATGATCGTCGTAACTTAGCCTTTCAGGCGGCGAAGTTACTCCAAATGGAATACCAGATTAACGAAGGTGTCCAAATTCAGATTGAAAAGCACATTCCGGTTGCAGCAGGACTTGGCGGTGGTTCAAGTGATGCTGCCGCCGTGTTGCGGGGACTTAATAAGATTTGGAAGCTCGGGCTGAGTGCCGCCAAGTTAGCTGAATTAGGCTTACAAATTGATGCGGATGTCCCGTTCTGTGTGTATTCAACAACAGCCTATGTTCATGGTAAGGGCGAAGTGATTGAACCTTTACCAAAGTTACCATCGGTTTGGATTGTGATTGCCAAGCCAAACGTTAGTGTTTCGACACCGTCAATTCTACGACAGATTGATTATGCGCAGTTAGATCACATTGATACCACGGCTTTATTAGCTGCCGTCAGTGCGCAGGATTGTCCGGCAATTTGTGAAAATATGGGAAATGTCCTCGAACCAATTACGGCGCAGCATTATCCGCAAATTTTGCAGCTGAAAAATAGCATGCTAAAATTTGGCGCCGATGCTGCCCAGATGAGTGGCACTGGGCCAACTGTTTTCGGTATTTGTACCAAAGCTAGTCGGGCACAACGCGTTTATAACTCAATTAAAGGTTTTTGCAAGGAAGCCTACGTTGTCCGCCCATTAGGGTAAATAAAAAGTTCACGTTAATTGGAAGTTATATCAATGATTGCCGCGAATAAATAAATTCGCCAGTCCCGGCCGGAAGCTTTTTATCGCACGTTAATAAGCTTGATTTCTACCTTCGCTACATAATGAGGAGAAATCAGGCTTATTTTTCGGGTGGGCGAGTTATTTGGCCGTGCTATTTTGAGTGGCGGTGATAATTCATGTAAGCTAACGGGTTAGAACCAGAATGGATTTGTTATAATGGATTCAACTACTCCTGACTAAAATCAGGAGCATGATGGAAGGTGGGCGCAAAGAATGGGATCATTATTTTTCTTACTAGCAGAACGAATTGGGTTACTGCTCATGGTTGCCTTTCTTTTAATCAACGTGAAGTACTTTCGCAAACTATTAGTTGCGCGCTCAACATGGCGGAGCAAGCTTGTGCTTATTTTGGTATTTAGTAGTTTTGTAATTTTAAGTAATTTAACAGGAATTCGGATAGATAGCAGCGGTAATATTGCGGAATACACGGGTGGGTTAGTCTTTGCAACTAATGATTCGATGGCGAACACACGAACTTTGGGAATTTCCGTAGCCGGTCTAGTCGGGGGACCATTGGTTGGTGCTGTTGTTGGTATTATCGGTGGGATTGGTCGCTTCATTCAAGGCCATTCAGTTGATTGGTTCTACATTGTTAGTTCGGGAATTATTGGTTGTGTGTCAGGGCTAGTCGGTCAGAGAAATGCTAAAGTCAATCGCTATCCAAAGCTGGTGACCGCGATGTTGGTTGGGGCCAGTGTCGAAATCATTCAATTAGTTTTTGTGTATTTCTTTGCTAGTGATGGCCATGACATTATTCGCTACATTGCTTTGCCAATGATTTTTTGGAATAGTGCTGGGTCAGTCATGTTTATCTCGATTATTACGACGTATTTGAACCGTGAAGTGCAGTTGCGGGCATGGCAAACGCAAGATGTGTTGACCTTGATGAAAGCAACATTGCCAGTGTTAAGAACGGGTTTATCACAGGAAACGGCGACCGAAGTATCGGAATTGATTTTGGCACATTCAAAATTTGTCGGGGTTGAGGTTTTTAACCAGACAGAACGGTTAGTTGCGCGAGGAGAAATTAGTCATGATTCAAAACACGCAATTAGCGGTAAGCTGAACGTTGAAAATCAGCTGGTTGGTTCAATGAAATTCTACGGCGAAAATGAAATTAGCGACATTCAAGCTGAATTGGTGCCGGGGATGATGAGTATTTTTTCAACGCAATTAGCAGTCGGAAAAGTTGAACAGCAAAATCAGCTGCTAAAAGACGAAGAAATCAAAGCCTTGCAAGCACAAATTAATCCGCATTTCTTCTTTAATGCAATTAATACGATTCTGGCAGTTATGCGCCAAGATGTAGATCAAGCGCGGAATTTATTGTTAGAATTGAGCACCTATTTCCGGACTAATTTGACTAGCACACGAGCGACCAAAGTGACGTTAAGTCAGGAACTGGAGTATTTAAATGCTTATTTGGCGCTAGAAATGACGCGTTTTCCTAACCGCTACCAAATTCATTACGAGCTTGAGAGTCAAGATGACGTGCTATTACCACCGTTCACGCTCCAAATATTGGTGGATAATGCCTTGAAGCACGCCTTTGGTGGTCGTAAAACAGGGAATGAAGTGTGGATTAATGTCCACCAAACCCAAAAACAGCTATTGCTTAGTGTCAGTGATAATGGTGAAGGGATTGACCCGGTACTACTTAGCAAATTAGGACAAGTTGCCGTGACTTCAGCGCATGGTGGCTCGGGAACGGCTCTTGAGAATTTGAATCGCCGGTTAGTCGGGCTCTATAGTACGAATGCTGAAATTCAAGTTGAATCGGACCATATGGGGACTGAAGTTACGATAATTTTGCCACTCGAAATAGCTGGCAATGATGAGAATGCAATGACGAAGGGATAGAAGTATGCAAATATTAATCGTTGATGATGAAGTTTATGCACGTGATGAGTTACGGTTTTTACTCGAACAAAATCCAGCGGTTGATACCGTGGTCGATGTTGAGTCCATTAGTGAAGCCGTAGTGCAATTATTCGCGGAAGAATTTGATGCAATTTTTATTGATGTCCAACTAAATGAAGAGAATGGTTTTGAATTAGCGCAACGCATTCCCAAGCTGAGCTATCAACCAAAGATTGTCTTCGCGACGGCTTTTGATGAATATGCGTTGCAGGCGTTTGATTTGAATGCGACTGATTACATTTTAAAACCGTTCTCGCAAGCACGCATCGACAAAACAATTGCCAAGCTGACTAAACAAGCTCAACCAGAACCAAGTAAACCAAAGCGCGTGAGTGAAAATGAGCGCCAAACAGTTAATCCATTGCTACCAATTAGTGTTGATGGGATAACCCTAGTGTTGAATAAGCGGGATATTATTTGGGCCACGGTGAGTGAAGGTGAGTTAACAATTCATACGGCGACTCAAGATTATCAAACACATGAAAATTTATCGTGGCTAAAAGAGCGCTTGGAAGATACCGAATTTTTACAGGTACACCGCGGCTATCTAGTCAACTTGGCTGCGATTGTGGCAGTTGAACCGTGGTTTAATCATACGTATCAATTAACAATGAACGATGGTACAAAGGTACCGGTTTCACGTTCTTTTGTCCCTAAGATGAAACAACAGTTAGGACTAAAGGCATTATAGATTATTGCTAGGGTATTTCAGATAATGAAATGCCCTTTTAATGTGAATTTAATCACAAAACCCCGAAAATGAGCTATAGTTATCTCATCAGATGAAGTGTGTATCAGATCATGTGAATTGATACACAAATCGTTAGGCTAAATTAATAGGGGAATGATATTATGGAAACAACGACAACAAAGTTAACTGCAAAACAGTTTACAAATAATGTGTTGAACGGTTCAGCGCAAGGTATTTTAATTGGGATTATTCCTAATGCGGTTATGGCAGCTCTTCTGAAGTTTTTTATTACACCAGGAACTGTCAATTGGGCAAGCAATTTAAATTCGATTTTGGTATTGTTCCAATCATTTGTACCAATTTTGATTGGTTTGGCGATTGCGCTTCAATTTAAAATGAAGCCACTTGATATCGGGGTTGTTGCAATTGCAACGGCAGCCGGATCAGGTGCAACTAAGTTCTACTTGAACGGAGTTAACCCAGCAACGGGTGTAAAGGGTGCCTTCATCACGGCAGGTACCGGGGATGTGATTAATTCAATCCTGGTTGCAGCAATCGCGGTTGGTGTGACCATCCTGATTGGTCGGAGCTTTGGTTCAGCCGCAATCATCTTGTCACCAATTGTCGTTGGTGGTGGTGTCGGCTTGCTTGGGATGTACATGTTACCATACGTTTCATTAATTACTAAGTTCATCGGGAACATGATCAACGAGTTTACAACGTTACAACCATTGTTGATGGTTATCCTAATTGCGATTAGCTTTGCGATTATCTTGGAAACACCGATTTCAACAGTTGGTTTGGCGCTCGCAATTGGTTTGGGTGGTACAGATACATCAGCACCAATGGCTGTTGCCGCAGCTGCAGCCGCAATCGGTGTCGCTGCTACGACAATCGTCTTGTTGATTAACTCATGGAAGACTAATAAAGTTGGTGTGACAGTGGCGATTGCCTTAGGGGCGATGAAAGCGATGATGCCAGTTGTCTTCCGTAAACCAGTAATTTTCTTACCAATTATTACGACGGCAATTATTAGTGCAATTCCAGTGTGGGCCTTTAGCGTAAAAGGTACCCCACAATCAGCTGGGTTTGGGTATATCGGTTTAGTTGGACCAATTGCGTCAGCTGATGCCGGTTTAAATATGGCCCTCGTCTTGTTGACGTGGTTAGTGGTACCAGTTGCGGCTGGTTTGGCATCACACTTTGTCTTCTCTAAGTTGTTGAAGCTTTACTCACCAAAAGACTACGAATACACAATCTAACACACAATTACGACTGTACCTCGAATATTAATCCAGAGGTATCAGTCGTTTTTAATTACGGCTCTGTTTCGTCTGATGTGGATTGAATAAACTAGCGAAAACGGTTACCAACCACGGGCCGCAGTAGCATGAGAAAAAACACTGACAATAGAACCTCAGTAATTCGATGATTGAAAAGCGCAGAAACGACAATTCCACGCTAGAATAAATAGGACCTTAATTACAAAGTGCTCAATTCAGTGCAAATTGAATAACAAGTTCACTTTAGGGTATCCTGAATGCGTGTTAGGGTATTTAGGGATTGGAAACAGCCCTTTCCAATGGTTTCTATAACTTTAGTGAATAAATGTATTATGATGGAACGAATATCAGATGAAAGCGGTTTACCGGCGTTGCTGAATACCAACCAATTGATGGAGGAATATAAGAATATGAAAATTATGTTTTATGCATTACGTGAAGATGAAAAGCCAGCTTTAGCAGAATGGGAAGCAGCCAATAAGGATGTTGAAGTGGTCGCAACTGACGAATTATTAACACCAGAAACTGCTAAATTAGCAGCGGGCTTCGATGGTGTGGTAACCTTCCAACAACTACCTTATACGCGTGAAACTTTGCAAGTGCTCGCTGACTTAGATGTGAAGAACTTGTCATTACGTAATGTCGGCATTGATAACATTGACGTTGATGCCGTGAACGAATTTGGCATTAAGGTGTCACATGTGCCTTCATATTCACCAAATGCAATTGCCGAACACTCAGTAATTCAATTGACCCGTTTGCTCCGTCGGACGCCTGAATACGATAAGAAGATTGCGCAACGTGACTTACGTTGGGCACCTGAAATCGGTAAGGAACTCCGCATGCAAACAGTTGGTGTGATTGGAACTGGTAATATCGGTCGCGTTGCCATTAACATCTTCAAGGGTTTTGGCGCCAAAGTGATTGCATTTGACCCATATCCAAATGCTGAACTTGCTGCTGAAGGTATTTATGTGGATTCACTGGATGAATTATTCGCCCAAGCTGACGTCGTTACACTCCACGCACCGGGTTTACCAGCTAACGATCACATGATTAATGCTGAAACAATCGCTAAGATGAAGGACGGCGTCTTCGTTGTCAATGTTTCCCGCGGAAACTTGATTGACACCGACGCCTTGATTGCCGGCCTTGATAGCGGCAAAATTGCTGGTGCTGCCATTGATGTGTACGAAGATGAAGTTGGTTTGTTCAATGCTGATTGGCGTGGAAAAGTATTCCCCGATGCGCGCATTGAAAACTTGTTGAATCGCGATAACGTCTTAGTGTCACCACACACAGCTTTCTACACAGAAACTGCGGTTGGCCAAATGGTGAAAATCGCAATGGATGCGAACAAGACATTCATCATGGGACAAGTTCCTGATGTAGTTGCTAAGTTTAACTAAAAATATAAGTATTGCAGGTTTAGCATCGTGATGATGTTAAGCCTATTTTTTATAAAATCGAAACTTCTGTGAAGATGAGGGTTATTAATTCAGTTAGTTGGCAATCTTTGATAATCTGAATGTATGATATGTTTTGAACTCCATTTACACTTAGTCATCTTAATGATGAAAAGTACATATACGTATGAGTAAAAATACTCATCGATTGGAATGGAGGAATAAGGTCATGAAAAAATTATTAATTACATTTAGCATGATTGCACTCGTAACAGTGGCTGCAGTTGGTTTGTGTGTTGCGCGTAATTCAGTGTTAGCCTTCGAAGCTAATCGTGAAGCTGGCGCCGAAACAACCCAGCACGTTAAGGGCACGCCGAAAAATTACGATTGGGGGATTGAATATCATCCCGTTGTGATTGGTCATGGGGTACCAACGCGTGATGCACATCCACAGTTATTTGAATAAACATATCAGCAAAAATAGGTTTAGGACGAATTATGTCCTAAATCTATTTTTGGGGTATTAAAATGAATTTTTTCGGGGGGTTGACGGAAGCCAAGTTACGCGATATAGTTAACTGGTTAATTAAACGGTTAAGTATTTAAAGTAAGCAAAACGAAAACAGTTAATTAGGCATGAAACCTGATAACCTGACTTTCGGATCCGTTTAGTTCATAAATTTAATAGAAGTAAGTAGGGGGTTGGGATGGTTCACACGGAAAACAAAATTGCTAAGATTACAGATTGCTTGAATGAATTTGTGCGGCAGTATTCGGCACGCACGGAAATTTTGAATGGTGATGCGCATGAGTTAGTCAACGATACGCAAGCGCACATCTTGATGCTACTCTTAAACACTGATCGTTCGCTGACGAATAGTGCTTTAGCAGAAGAAATGGAATTAAGTAAACCAGCAGTTACCAAGGCAGTAAAAGGGCTTGTACTAAAAGGGTACCTAACATCAGCAGCCGATAAGCAAGATAAACGCGTGGTTTATCATCGTTTGACCGAGAACGGGCAATTGATTGCCCAACACCATTTAGCAACGCATAAACGCACAATGGATGAGTTTGAGGATATTTTTAGTAATTACTCTGACGAGGAGCTTAAAACTGTTCAACGATTTATGAATGACCTCCTCGCTATTGCACCCAAGTAAAGGAATTGATAACGATGAAAAAAATGTTCACAATGTTGCTAGTAGTACCAATACTTATCTTAGTTGCGGGATGTGGCCAAAACACGACCGCAAAAAATGATAAAATCACGGTGGTCGCTTCCACAGATTTTTATGCCCAAGTGGCAAAAACTGTCCTGGGTGATCATGGTACGGCAACGGCAGTTATTCACGATTCAACGGTGTCACCAGAAGAATTCGAACCAACGCCTAAGACGGCCAAATTAGTCGCAAAAGCAAATGTCGTGGTCGCAAATGGTCTTGGGTACGATAGCTGGTTGAATGGTATGGCAAAGAGTAATGGCCGTAAAGCACAGTTAATTCGTGTTGGTGAGGATGTTTTACACGAAAAAGTAGGCGTGAATCCCCACGTGTGGAATAATCCTGCGAATATGCAAAAATTGGCAACAAAGCTCGCGGCAGATTTTGCCAAAAAGGATCCGAAAAACAAAGCTGATTACGAAGCGAATGCTCAAAAATACGTGCAACAATTGAAACCAGTGACTGACATGGTGGCGCAACTCAAGGCACAAGGTAAAGGTAAGGCAGTTGCTGTTACCGAACCAGTCTACGATTTAATGTTAAGTGCAGTGGGTTATAAAATTAGCGACCAAGATTTTGCTGAAGAAATCGAAGAAGGGGCTGATCCAAAACCCAATGATTTACAAGCACTGCAAAATGATTTGAAAAATCATAAAGTCCAATTTTTAGTTGAAAATACACAATCATCTGGTAATATTATTAGTTCGATTGTGAAATTGGCAAAGCAAGCAAATGTGCCTGTCGTAAAGGTAACAGAAACTTTACCTACAGGTGAAAACTACGTGAGTTGGCAATTGAACTCATTAAAGCAAATTCAAAAAATTCAAGAAGAAGCTGGTAAATAATGACAGAACCAATCATTAATGTGAATAATTTGACCGTTCGTTTTCCAGATAAAACGGTCTTTGCAGATGTTAATGTGACAATTAACCGGGGGCAATTTTTAAGCATTGTTGGCGATAATGGTGCCGGCAAAACCACGCTATTACGCACGTTGTTGGGGCAACTGAAACCAACAAACGGTAAGGTTGAAGTGTATCCAAGTCGGCGTGAGTTGAAGATTGGATACGTCCCCCAGTTTCGTAACATTGATTCCGATTATCCTTTGAGTTTACGTAACTTTGTGGCGCTCGGCTTAATCAAGCGTGTTGCACCATGGCTTTCACGCAAGGAACAACATCAACTTGATGCGATTCTTAAAGAAACCGAGCTGACGCACCTTGCTGCGACACGGCTTGGGACGGCATCTGGTGGTGAAAAGCAAAAAGCCTATCTGGCACAAGCATTAGTGGAACAGCCTGATTTATTGATCCTTGATGAATCAACGGCGAGTTTGGATAATGTCATGAAATACGAATTATTGGATTTAGTAGCTCATTATCAAAAAGAACATAATTTAACTGTGATTTTTGTAACCCATGATTTGCCATTAGCTAAGCGCTACTCAACCGATTATTTAATGTTGAAAGATGGTCAATATGAAACTGGGACGATTGACGAACTAAATACGAATGTTTTACGAGCAGATGATAATCAAATTAACATCACGATGAATGGAGGTGCTTGCGAACATGTTTGAGTTTGAATTTATGCGCAATGCCTTCATGGCAGGAACGTTAATTGCGATTGTTAGTGGCTTTGTCGGCGTATTTGTCATTGCGCGGAACCTGTCATTCTTAACGCACACGCTCAGTGAAATCGGCTTTGCTGGTGCCGCGTTTGGGTTGTTTGCGGGGTGGTCGCCGCTCACGGGGATGTTGTTGTTTACGATTGTGAGTTCAACGGCAATTGGTAGTTTATCAATTAAGGAATCACGGCGTGAAGCAGCAATTAGTAGTATTTCGGCGTTGGCAATCGGGCTGGGGATATTATTCCTATCGCTATCGAATAAAAATGCTAGTTACGCAACCAATATTTTATTTGGTTCTGTACTTGGGATTAGTCAGGGCGATATAATTCGTATGATGGTGCTGGCGATTGTGGTGATTGTAGTGATGATTCTAATGTATCGGCAATTAAAATTTGCGTCATTTGATGCCATCGGTGCCCGGGTTAATGGGGTACGCACAACTTTCATCTCCATCGTTTTCCTAATCTTAGTAGCACTGAGTGTTTCGGTAGCTGCACAGGTCGTGGGGTCACTCTTAATTTTCATCCTATTGACCTTACCGGCCGCGGCCGCACAGCACTTCTCCAAGAGCACGAGCGGCATGATTGGCTTGGCGACAATCTTTGCCCTAATTGGGGTCTGGAGTGGCTTAGCCTTGAGTTATTGGACAGATTGGCCCGTCTCATTCTTCATTGCCGCAATTGAAGCGCTGATTTACTTTGGTTCGCTATTGATTGCGCGCCGTAATAGTTAAAAAATTATTTCGGCTGATGTGGGATTGAATAAAATTGGCCACTACGTGTCGGTAAATTACTTGGCGCACCACGCTGGAAGCACATTGCCAAGCCAAAGTGCGGTCTTGGCAAACTCGGGTAAGCTGGGCTTCTAAGGAATAAATTCCTAAGAAGCCTCATCTCACCCTCAGCGGCGACATGTGTTGCACACATATCACCCCAGTCGCGGTGTAAAGTCTGCGACCGCCAAGTAATTTACCGGCACTTCGTTAGTTAGAAATATTACTCAAACTGGCGAAAAACAGTTACTAACCACAGGCCGCGGTGGCGTGGGAAAAATAACGCTGGCAATAGAACCTCAGTAATTCGATGCTTGAAAAGCACAGAAACGACAATTCTAGGTTAGAAAGAATAGAACCTTAAAAAAATACAAAACGCAGGCTATGACAAAATTTGTCCAGCCAGTGACATAGGCCTGATTTCTCCTTATTTTGAGTAAGGTAGAAATCAGGCCTATTAACGTGCGGGAAAAGGCTGTAGCCGTTGATATAACTTATTTAATTCATCACTATATCAAGGTTGCACCCCGCCTTTTGTCGCACTGCCGTCTTTTTATAGTAAGTGTGACAAGCTAGGCACAAACGTTAATTGAAGGTCGGAACTAATAAAAATTAGAAAATTCTGTGAATACAGTTGAAAAAACTAATAAAAACGGTTAAATTGAACTTAAGTTATTTTTAGTAAGAAAGAGGAAGTGTGGCTCAATTACGCAGTTTGCAATTGGAAGCACGTTAAGAGGAAATTTAATCATGGCAAACGAATACCCACAAGTTATGACAATTGCTGGTTCTGACAGTGATGGTAGTGCAGGAATGCAAGCTGATTTACACACATTTTTCACGCGCGGCGTATATGGTGCCAGTATCTTGACGGCTGCAGTTGCGGGAAACTCATTTGGAATTCATGCAGCAGTGAACTTACCAACTGATTTTATTGATACTGAGTTCAAGGTATTAGCTGAGGATTACAAAATTTTAGCTGCTAAAACCGGGATGCTTTCTGATTCAACGTTGGTTCGCACGGTCGTTAAAAACTACAAGTTATACGATTTTGGCCCACTTGTAGTTGACCCTGTAATCTATACAAAGCATGGGAACATGTTGTTGGAAGAGGAAGCCTTCGCAACGTTGCGTGATGAATTAGTGCCTTTGGCAACCGTGATTACACCGAACTTCTTTGAAGCCCAAAAATTGGCTGAAATGGAAATTAAGAATGATGATGATACAATTGTTGCTGCGCACAAGTTACAATCATTGGGTGCAAAAAACGTCATTATCAAGGGTCAACACGCTGAAGGAACAGTTGGCGATGTCCGTGACTTTGTCTTATTAGAAGATGGTAAAGAATTCTGGTTAGCAGATCCATACGTTGCAACAGACCGGGTTAACGGTACTGGTGATACGTTGTCAGCAACGATTACGGCTGAAATTGGTAAAGGAACTGATATTGAAACAGCCATCAAGTTGGGACATGATTTCGTCCACACGGCGATTGTTAATGAAATTGCGGTGGGACACAAGTATGGTCCAATTAACCACTGGGCATAATTATAAATAGTTATAATAACAACTGCAGGAAAGCCATTTTCTTGCAGTTTTTTTATAAATTAAGCATTAAGTTATAGTTATTCACATTTAAGTAATATAATTAAAGTACGCATATAAAAAAATTTAAAAATTCTAAAGAAAGTGTGGTGATGAAATGGATATCGACATTTTACGTGAGATGAAAGCGATGCTCGAACAAGTAATGGAACTGCGGGAACAACGTAAAGCCATTGTTGAGCAGCAAGACGTGCGACAACAACACTTTTTTGCCATCACCACCACCATCTTTCAAATTATCTTAATGACGCTAGGGGCAATTGCCGTGATTTTAATTATGAAAGGTCCCGATACTTGGCCTTTGATGGCATTATTAGCAGGTGTGGTTATCTTGGCAATCTTAATGTTTACCAAAGTTTTACGGCGCTTATTGGTCGTAGGCTACTTAGCATTTTCACGCCCGCGCCGCCGCGCCGATTATCATGAAATTAGTGATTTGGAAAAACAAATTAACGATCGGCTCTCGGTGTTGGACGCTAATCGAGAACTAGTGCCAGAATCATATTGGTATACAAGAACGCTGGGGCAGTTAATTTTTTATCTGCAATCAAAGCAAGTTTGGAGCATTGAAGAAGCTTTGGATTTAGTTAAAATTGATGATCAAGATACCCGCTATCGTAGCAAATATGAGAATATTTATGAAAAAGAGACTGCCTTATTGAAAAAATTGGGGTTAGCATATGACTACAGTCTTACCGATGAACGTAAAATTGAAGGGGTTTACTTTAAGTAAAAATTGATACTTCACCGCAGATATGGAAAGGGGCAATGATGGAAGTCGTAATTATTGGTAGTTCCCATGCAGGAATTGCCGCCGCTAAACGGATTAAGAAACTGTACCCGGCCGTGGATGTGATTTTATTTGACCGCAAAGAAACTGACTTATCATATATTGGCTCCGGAGCGCACTTGTTCTTGAACAATGAAATTGCCTCATTACACTCGACTGAATATGCTTCAAATGATGATATTTATAACCTGGGGGCGGGTTTAAAATTAGCACACAATGTTGTGCGGGTTGATGCGCAAGCCCAAGTTGTACATGCGCGGGACTTGAAAACGGGCAAACTTGTCGAACAACATTATGACAAGCTGATTTATGCGGCTGGTTCATACCCACATATTCCACCGATTGAAGGGGTTGATAATGACCGTGTGACGGTGATGAAAACTTTAGACGACGCGAATCGTTTAAAGCAAAACGTTGGCGATGATAAAGCAGTTATCGTTGTCGGTGGTGGGTTACTCGGACTTGAAGTAGCAATGTCCCTGCAAAACCAAGGCCACCAAGTGACAATCATTCAAAGTGGTGTAAGCTTAGGCTCTAACTATTTTGATATGTCAATTGCTAGTCGTTTAGAGGAGCTGTACCGGAAACACGGGGTGAAAGTAGAAATTGGCCAACTAGCTGATTCAATTACAGCAACACCTGACGATCGGGTTCAGATAACGACGGTGCAAGGCGCGCGTTATGTTGCTGATCAAGTGGTTGTTTCAGCTGGTGTGCGACCAAATACAACCTTATTACGGGATAAAGTTGATATGAACGGGCGTGGCGCAATTGATGTCGACCGTTTCATGTATACTTCTGATCATAAAATAATGGCGGTTGGTGATGCAACCGACTCATATTTCACGCCAACGGCAACCAACGAATATATTACGCAAGTTTCTGGCGCTATTCGTGAAGGTAATATTGCCGGCATGAATATTTTTGAAAAATGGGTGCAAACCCCTGGCTCACAAGCAACGTATGGGCTTAAATTATTTGACGGGTTATTTTTCCGGACGGGTGCTACGGAGCGGAATCTCTTGGCTAAAGGCATACCTGTTGGTTCAACTGAGGTGACGCAAAAAATCCGGCCTGAGTGGGTTGATGAAGATTCACATGTAACTTTAAAACTCGTTTATAATCTCACCACGCAAGTAGTATTGGGCGCGCAACTGGTTTCTAATCAGGATATTCACGATGTAATTACGACTTTTTCATTATTGATTAATCATGGGGTGACCTTGAGTGAACTCGCATTTGGGGATGTGTTCTTTGAACCGCATTTCAATAATCCAGTTAACTTAATCAACAATACGGCTTTAACGGCAATTGATCAGATAAATGCTACTAATCCGGCTAATAATCGCGTATAAGCGAAGTTTTACGGTAATCGGTTACTTATATTTGTTATAATTAATGAATTAAGTTATGGAATATTTATGGGCAAGTTCCAGATGTAGGAAGGCAGATTTGTAATGGTAACAATTCGAGATATTGCCCAACAAGCAGGTGTGTCTGTTTCAACCGCTTCACGGGCGCTCAATGATAATCCTAAAATTAGCCAAGCCACGCGCACCCGAATTCAAGAAATTGCCGCTAAGGTGGGTTATCAGGCTAATTTTAATGCTAAAACATTAACGTTAGGCGAGGCCAATGTGGTCGGGGTCGTTTTTCCGGTTGCCGAAGAACGTAGCTTGGAAAATCCGTTTTTTATTGATGTGATGGCGGGAATTAACGCTGAATTAAGTGAACACCGCTATGTTTTATCAGTCGCAATTGGTGCGACAACGGAGAAGGTCCTGGCCAATGTCCGGGCGATGGTCCTACAAGCAAAGGTGAAACGATTTATTCTTTTGTATACGAAAGAAGACGATCCAGTGAGTGCTTTTTTGCGCGAACAAGATGTCCGGTACGTAGTGATTGGCCAACCTTTGAATCAAGAAACGAAACTCTACGTTGATAATGATAATTATGACGCAGGTTATGCAACGACTGAACTTTTGTTGAAAGAACACCAGAGCATTCAGCCACTGTTTGTAAAGTCAGAAGCTGATTGGCATTATGAAACGGAACGCGAACGGGGCTTTAAAGACGCCACGCAAATGCATGACATCCAAGCCTTAGTGATTAAAGCTGAAACTAGCAAGAGTGATATAATCCTCCAATATGTGAGTCAACATCCGGAAATTGATGGCATCATCGCAACTGATGATTCGCTCGCATTTGCAATGTTAACGCAGTGGCGGCAATTCTATCACCATGATATTTCGGTTATCGGGTTTAATAACAACCAATTATTGAATCAGCTAGCTGGTGAAAAATTTCATACGGTTGATTTACATGCGAATGAGCTCGGGTTAGAAGCCGCCAAGTTATTGTTTGCGGAAGTAAAAACTGGTCACACGAACGTTGAATTTACAATAATATAGATATGTGGGACTTGGAGCGATTTATGTTGCCAAGTCTTTTTTGCGTTGATAATCGAACCTATTCCGTCTGAGATGGGATTGAATAAAATTGGTCACTACGTGCCGGCAAATTACTTGGCGCACCACGCTGGAAGCACATTGCCAAGCCAAAGTGCGGTCTTGGCAAACTCGGGTAAGCTGGGCTTCTAAGGAATAAATTCCTAAGAAGCCTCAGCTCACCCTCAGCGACGATATGTGTTACACACATATCACCCCAGTCGCGGTGTAAAGGCTGCGCCCACCAAGTAATTTACCGCCACTACGTTAGTTAGGAATAATGCTCAAACTAGTGGAAAATAGTCGTTGTGGGCCGAAGTACATTGAAAACCAACTGAGCCGCTGACATAATGTGCGCGGTTAATCGATCAGTAATTCAGTGGTTGTTCAGAATTTATAATGAGGAAATTAGAAATAATTAAAATTGGTTCATGAAATCGAGCTGTTATTGATATAGTATGTCGATTTTTTTTAGCCCTGTTTTCACCACGGTAAACTGTCCGTGATTGAAATATTACTTTTCGGCAATTCGTTGAGGTACTGATTTTGTGATGTGCTCAAACTAGGGCCTAAAGTATTTTCCGTAGTGCGTGAGTATTCTTAAACAAAAGGACAGAAATGAGAATCCCGCGTTAGACGGAATAGAGCCTGACAATCGTAATTCTGTCCTCGTGTCAGATGAATTTAGTTGATGTGGGCATGATCAGCTAACATAGCAGCATTTTTGGACAGATAAAATTAAAAAAATTTGTAGTGAATAATGAGGCGAATTTTACAACAAAGTAGGGGCAAAACATTGCTACAAAAGCCTTGGTAGCATTAACAAATTGTAAGTACATAGACATTGGAGATAGTTGATTTAAAAGACAATCTAAAAAGTTGAGTGCAAACGGTTGCATTAAATTGTAAGCGGTTGCATAATAAAACAGTCGACGAAATCAAATGAGCAATAATTCAATATTTTACAAATTAGGAGAGTGCAAAAAATGGATGCAACGCAAACAGATGTTAAAACATCAAAAATGCCTTCGTTACCAATTAGTACCATTTGGATGATGAGCTTCGGCTTCTTGGGAGTTCAAATGGCTTTCTCACTACAAAGCTCAAACATGGGACGGATTTTCCAAACTTTGGGTGCTGATCCAACAAAACTGGGTTTCTTCTTCATCTTGCCACCATTGGCCGGGATGGTCGTTCAACCTTTAGTTGGTAAGTATTCAGATCGTACTTGGATGCCTAAGTTAGGGCGCCGGATTCCTTACTTACTAGTTGGTGCGGTTGTCGCAGTTATCGTGATGTTCTTACTACCTAACTCAGGGAGCTTTGGTTTTGGGGCTGGTTCATTAGCCGCCTTGATGTTTGGAGCTATCGCCATTTTGTTCATGGATTTATCTTCTAACGTCGCCATGCAACCATTCAAGATGATGGTTGGTGACATGGTTAACGAAGAACAAAAAGGCTTTGCTTACTCAATTCAAAGTTTCTTGTCTAACACCGGTTCAGTGCTCGCATGTATCTTCCCATTCTTACTCACAATTTTAGGAGTTTCTAACACTGCTGCTCCTGGGGTTATCCCACAATCAGTTGTCGTATCATTCTACGTTGGTGCGGTTATCTTGATTATCTGTTCATTATTCACGGTCTTCAAGGTTAAAGAATATACTCCTGAAGAATACAAGCTTTACCACGGTCTAGCCGAAGAATCAAAAGACGAAGAAAAAGTCGGCATGTTCACCTTGTTGAAACGTGCCCCTAAAGTTTTCTGGACAGTAACAGTAGTTCAATTCTTCTGTTGGATGGCTTTCCAATACCTCTGGACTTACGGTACTGGTGCGGTTGCTGACAACGTTTGGAACACAGTTAACGCTGCGACTGCTCAATATCAAGCTGCTGGTAACTGGTTCGGTATCTTATCAGCTATCTACGCGGTTGCCGCTGTGCTTTGGTCATTAGTCCTTACCAAGATTCCAAATGATCGTCACAAGCCAGCTTATGCAATCAGCTTGCTACTTGGTGCGATTGGATTTGCTTCAGTATTCTTCATTCACAACCAATATGCTTTGATTGGTTCATTCTGTTTCATCGGAATCGCCTGGGCCGCAATGATGGCCTTCCCATTCATCATGGTTACTAATGCTTTATCAGGTAGCCACATGGGAACTTACTTGGGCTTGTTCAACGGCTCAATCTGTTTACCACAAATCGTAGCTTCAGTTGCTAGTTTTGCCATCTTCCCATTATTAGGTGGCCACATGCCAACAATGATCTTAGTATCAGGTATCTTGATGGCCATTGGTGCCTTATCAGTTGGCGGTATCAAAGAAACTTCAGCTGAATAATAAAATTAAACTTGCAAATAATAAAAAATCAAACCTGAAACGGAGAGAAAAAATGAAACGTACTTTTGAAGTTCAACCATGGAATGTTGTTAGCCATGATTTAAACCAAGATGATAAACGCCTCCAAGAATCAATGACAAGTCTTGGTAACGGCTATATGGGTATGCGTGGATTCTTTGAAGAAGACTACAGTGCTGATACCTTACAAGGACTTTACTTAGGTGGTGTCTGGTATCCCGATAAGACTCGGGTTGGTTGGTGGAAAAATGGTTACCCAGAATACTTCGGGAAAGCTATCAATGCGGTTAACTACATTAAGATGAACATCGCCATTAATGGTGAAAAAGTTGATTTAGCAACGGATGAAATTTCAGACTTTAGCCTTGATCTTGATATGAAAAATGCGCAGTTTACGCGTTCATTCACAGTTACTAAGGGTGCCGCTAAAGTAGCGTTCAAGTTTGAACGTTTCTTATCAATTGAAATCCAAGAATTATCAGTGCAACGAGTTTCAATCAACAACTTAAGTGATGCAGCGGTTGATGTGACTGTTGACGCCAACATGAATGCTGACGTAGTGAACGAAGATTCAAACTATGATGAACACTTCTGGTCAACACTAAGCACCAAGCAAGAACTTGATCGTGCTTCATTAGTTACTAAAACGACACCAAATCCATTTGGTACACCACAATTCACAGTAGCAGTTGAACAACGCTTTGTTACTGATTTAGCACCTAAGGCAGTTGAACAACCGGCAGCAGATGAAGTATCAAATGAATTTGTTGGTAGCCTTGCAGCTGGTGCCACGACCACGATTGAAAAACGCGTTGTCTTAACAACATCACGTGATTACGATACTGAAGCTGCTTTAACCGCTGCCGTTCAAGAAATTGGTGACAAGGTTGCTGGTATTTCTTACGATGATTTGTTTGCTGCGCATGCTGCTAAGTGGGCCGCTCGTTGGGAAATCGCCGATGTAACTATCGAAGGTTCTGATGAAGCGCAACAAGGAATTCGCTTCAACCTGTTCCAACTCTTCTCAACTTACTATGGTGATGATTCACGGCTTAACATCGGTCCCAAAGGATTCACCGGTGAAAAATACGGTGGTGCAACTTATTGGGATACTGAAGCATTCGCCATCCCAGTTTACCTTGGTGTAACTGATCCATCAGTTACAAAAAACTTGTTGAAGTATCGTTACCAACAAATCGAAGGTGCCTATCACAATGCTAAGCAACAAGGTTTGAAGGGTGCATTGTACCCAATGGTGACCTTTGACGGGATTGAATGTCACAATGAATGGGAAATTACCTTTGAAGAAATTCACCGTAATTCAACTATTGCCTTTGCCATCTACAACTACACCCACATTACTGGTGATAAGAGCTGGGTTCAAGGTGACGGTAGTGAAGTCTTAATTGGAATTGCTCGTTTCTGGGCTGACCGGGTACACTACTCAGCCTTGAAGGACAAATACATGATTCACGGTGTAACTGGTCCGAACGAATATGAAAACAACATCAACAACAACTGGTACACGAACTACATGGCTAAATGGGTTCTCCAATATGCCTTGGAAATTTTGCCAGATGTTGATGATAAGAACGCGGCTAAGTTAGCAGTAACCGATGCTGAAAAGACTAAGTGGCAAGAAATTATCGACAAGATGTATCTTGGTGAAGCTGATTATGAAGGTAAACACATCTTCGTTCAACATGATACTTACCTCGACAAGGATTTGACACCAGTTGCTGAATTGGATCCTGCCAACTTACCATTGAACCAAAAATGGTCATGGGATCACATCTTACGTTCACCATATATCAAGCAAGCGGATGTCTTGCAAGGTATGTACTACTTCATTGACAACTTTACTGAAAAGGAAAAGGCCGATAACTTTAATTTCTACGAACCATTAACAGTTCACGAATCAAGTTTATCAGCTTCAGTCCACTCAATTATTGCTGCTGATTTACACATGGAAGACAAAGCCGTTGAAATGTACGAACGGACAGCCCGGCTTGATCTCGATAACTACAACAATGATACGAGTGACGGTTTGCACATCACTGCGATGACTGGTGCTTGGTTATCAATCGTGCAAGGTTTCGCTGGCATGCGGGTACGCAATGATGAATTGCACTTTGCCCCATTCCTCCCTAAAGCATGGGACAAGTACCACTTCCGCTTCTACTTCCGCGGTCGTTTGCTTGAAGTTGCCGTTGATAAAGCGGGCTCATCAGTAACGTTATTGAAGGGTGAACCTTTGACAATTGATCTTGATGGTCAAAAACTCGAACTTAAATAATTCAAACTAAAAGGGGTGGAGCTCAGAGCCCCACTCCTTTTGGTCGTCTATGAATTCTGAAGTTCACTGGACAATTCCATGAATGGAGTAAAATAATGCAAATCAAAACAACTGATTTCGGTCATGTAGCAGATGGACCAGTAACTGAATATACGCTGATTAACAAAAATGGTGTTCAAGTAAGTGCAATTACGTTTGGTGCCACGTGGCGGCGTTTTACAACCAAGGATGTTGCTGGCAATGATCGGGATCTGATTCTTAATTTTCCAGATGTCCATGAATACGAAACGAATCCCTTTCACCTTGGTAATACAATCGGGCGCGTTGGTGGCCGCATTGCGGGTGGTGAATTTAGTATCGCCAAGCAGATGTTTCACGTGAAACCAAATGAAGGACACAATCTTATTCACGGTGGTGCTAAGGGTTTCGACACGTACAATTGGCACGGTCAGGCCGCCGTTGTTGACGGGAACGGTGTAATTACGTTTACACAAACCATTACCGACGATGGCTTCGCAGGTACGTTAGATGTGACCATTACGTATACGTTAACCGAAACTAATCAATTAACGATTACCTACAGCGGGATTAGCGACGAAGCAACATTGTTTAATCCAATGACACACGTGTACTTTAACTTAGCTGATGGACAAGCATCTATTTTAGATCATCAGCTACAAATTCGGAGTACGCAGCATGTGGCAGTTGACAGTGAAAAAATTCCAACCGGCGAATTTATTGATAATGCGGGAACGGCTTTTGATTTTGCAACACCAGCAGTAATTAGTGCGCAACTAGCAAAGTTGGCCGGTGATCAATTTGATGATGCCTTCGTTTTGACCGATGCACAAGATGAGGCCGCCTTAGTATTAACTGACCCAGCAAGCGGTCGGACGGTTGAAATTGTGAGTGATCGCAACGGGGCAGTTGTCTTCACGGCCAATCCATGGGTTATTGGCAAGGACGATGCGTGGATTGCTAGCCATCCGTATAATGGGTTGGCGCTAGAAACGCAAACACTCCCCGATGCAGTGCATCACGCAAATTTTGGTGATATCGTGTTACCGGCTAATACGCAAAAAGACTATCACGTAACTTATACAATCAAATAAAGAGGATAATAAGAAAATGGCAAATTTTAAAGATATTAAAGGTTTTGTTTTTGATTTGGACGGAGTGATTACCGATACTGCGCTTTTACATGGTAAAGCATGGCACCAAACTGCGGACACGGTAAAGTCAGAATGGACTCCTGAATTGGCAGTAGCCTTAAAGGGAATCAGCCGCATGGATTCGCTGGAAATGATTTTGAAAGCGGGTGGTCATGAAAATGATTATACCCAAGCACAAAAAGAACAATTAGCCGAAGACAAGAATAACTACTATAAAACATTAATTTCAACTTTGACCCCAGCCGATATTTTACCTGGAATGGATGCATTTTTAAAAGAATTAAAAGCAAAGGGCTATCACTTGTCCGTTGCGTCAGCTTCTAAGAATGCCCCAACAATTTTGAAGGGCTTAGGCATTATCGACATGTTCGATGGCGTTGTTGACCCAGCGTCACTACACGCTGGTAAACCAGATCCAGAAATCTTTGCGAAGGGTGCTGAATTGTTGAATTTCCAACCCAATGAAGTGATTGGTTTAGAAGATTCAACTGCTGGTTTGAAGTCAATTAATGGTGCTGGCGAAGTATCATTAGGAATTGGGGATGTCCAAGAAATGCACGAAGCTGACATCAACTTTACTGATACAGCACAAGTTTCATTAGCAAACATTGCCAACAGCAGTTACTTTGCCGGCTAGTCCTAGCGCTACGTTAAGCAACTCTAATTTGTCTGACGTAGGGTTGAATAAAATTGACCACTACGTGCCAGTAAATTACTTGGCGCACTGCGCTGGAAGCACATGTTCAAGCCAAAGTGCGGTCTTGAACAACTCGGACAAGCTGGGACTCTAAGGAATAAATCCCTAAGACTCCTCAGCTTATCCTCAGCGGAAATATGTGCTTCACACATATTCCCCAAGTCGCGGTGTAAAGGCTGCGCCCGCCAAGTAATTTCCAGACACTGCGTTAGTTTGGAATAATGCTCAAACTAGCAAAAACGGTTACCAACTACCAATGATTGAAATGTGCAAAAATGACAATCCCACGGTAGAATAAATAGAACCGATTAAGCAACCACGCCACTATGGCTGGTTGTTTTTTTGTGGTTTGGGGGACTTTAGGCGCTACCCGAATAGGAGATTCCCACATAAGGGTGGTATGTAAAACGTGCCGAATTCAGCTAGACACAACTTGTAGATTACTAAATAAGGGCTCTAATCTGAATGTAATCGGATTCATAAAGTTTTTTTAAATGTATGGGTTTTCATTGAAACTTAACTATTGCAACCGGTTGCCCTAAGGCGGTATACTACATTCATCGATTAAAACAGAAAAGGTTAGGTACTTAAAATGCGTCAATCAATGATTACTGAAGAAATGATCCAAAACGAAATTGCAAAGACTCGCGTCGAATTAAATCGGATGAACGAAGCTTTTAAGCACAGTAATGGCATGGGCTACAACATGTTGGGTGCATTTAAGTACAACCGAATTAACAAGAAGATGACTTTGTTGAAGGAAATGTTAGCAGATGAAACTGTTGCTGCTAAGTACGCTAAGAACTTCTTTGCATTTGCATAATTAAAATAGTGAGGCTGGGACGACTTGTCCGAGCCTCTTTTTTGTCGTTTGAACTAAGATATCTGGATATATTTGTTCTAGCGCGGGATTATCATTTCTGTACTTTTCAATCCCACGTCAGCCGAATATCTATTTAATAAAAGCAGTTGAGAAAAATGCGAACAATTACGCCGTATGTATCTTTAATTGTTTTGATTTTATTAACTGAATGTGTTATCTTTTACACATAGTATTGAAAGAAAAATAAAAGAGGCGCCGTTTCGGCAACCTTTAAAAGAGAAGGAGAATCATTATGAAAACAGTTGTCATGTGCCAATGTTGTTTGAACCAGGAGTTACATCGCATGACAGTCTGTTTGGTTAAGTAATGATTACGCCAAATTTTGACAGAATGTGATTTGTAACTCGTGGCTTTTTTCATGAGTACAAATAACAACATTCTGTTAATTAATCTAATTTACGAACATTTAACATTGCTCGTACCTGATTGAATTGACAATTAGGTACGGGCTTTTTCTTTGCCCATTTCTTTCAAGCTAAATCAAAAAAAGAGGTAATCCAGATGCAAATTCCAAATTCAGTTCCAAGACCCTTAGTTCGGACTAATCAAGCAACGATTGTTATCACCGTTTTATTGACGTGGTTGACTGGTTGGTATGCATTACTGTTAATCCCATTTGTAGCTGGGATTGGCGGAATTTTCTTCAATTACAATTTCGTGATTCGTTTTGCAAAACGCTTTTTACGTAAGCCGGGGTCAGCGTATACCCCAGAAGATAAACTTGATTTAAAATTTAATCAAAAGATTGCTTCAGCGATGTTAGGCTTAGCCTTAATTAGTTTTGTTACACAACATCAAATTGCCGGTTACGTCTTTAGTGGTATCGTGTTGGCGGCTGCAAGTGTAGCGATTATGGGCTTCTGTGTCGGTTGTTTTATCCGGTACCAATTAATTCAATTTAAATATCGCCGTGTACAAAAGCGTAATATAACGGAATGAGGTTACCAACTCGGCAGCATGTAGATTGCCGAGTTACGACGAATTTCACTTAGTGCGTCAGGCGAGGTGTATAACCCCTATCTTTTAGTCGTGTGATTAAAATGAAAGGTACATGGACTAGCGCCAACAAATGAGGTATGCTTAATATAATAAATTAATATCAATTTTGGGTTGGGCAGTTGCTTTCAAGGTTTCTCACTACGGGCATAGTGAGGGCGGGGGCAGCTGTCCTTTTTTTGATAGAAATGAGGTAATGGATGGAACCACTTTTATATTTTGCAATAATTTTACTCGGGACTTTGGTGGCCGGGAGCCTGTTTAAGCGGTTTGGTTTACCTGCCGTGGTTGGTGAACTATTAGTCGGTATTTTGCTTGGCCATGGTATTCTTAATATCATTCCAGATAATAATGAAATCATTCATTTTACCAGTGAACTAGGGGTGATTTTGTTGATGTTTATTGCTGGCTTGGAAAGTGATTTGGGCTTACTAAGAAAATACCTCAAATCAGCGTTAGCGGTTGCGGTCATTGGTTTAGTAGCACCGTTAATTGCGTTTACGATTGCTGGGTTGGCATTTGGCTATACTAGTGTTGAAGCAATTTTCTTTGGGGTCTTGTTCGCGGCAACGTCAGTTTCGATTACGGTTGAAGTATTACAGGAATACCGGAAACTCGATAGTAATGAAGGTGCGACAATTTTGGGCGCGGCGGTTGCAGATGATATTCTGGCAGTGCTAATCTTAAGTGTCTTTGTAGCAATTTTTGGAAGTAATGCAGCCGGTAACGGTGGACAACTTGCATTGGGTTGGATGTTATTATTACAATTAGTATTCTTAGTTGTAATTGCGCTGTTCGCTAAATTCTTAATTGGCCCAATCTTGGATTTAGCAAAAAAATTACCGATGAACAGCTCAGAAGCAATTGTCGGGGTAGCCTTGGCATTGTTCTTTGCTTGGTTGGCTGACTTAGTTGGTATGAGTGGGGTCTTAGGAGCATTTTTCGTTGGTGTTATGATTGCCCAAACGCCACATGAAGCCAAAATTATTCCGCACGTATCTAGTTTGGGGTATACATTCTTTATTCCAGTATTCTTTGCGAGTGTGGGATTAGTGATGGACTTTCACGGCGTGATTGCGAAATTACCATTCTTAATTATCTTCACGATTTTAGCAGTATTAACTAAGTTATACGGTGGTCGTTTAGGCGCGCAGTTGACTGGCTTTGACAAAAAATCGGGTATCTTGATTGGAACTGGGATGATTGCTCGTGGTGAAATGGCGTTAGTTGTTGCTAGTATCGGACAACAGGCAAACATTGTGTCAAATGAAATCTATTCTGATTTAGTGATTGTCATTATTTTGACAACCTTGATTGCCCCAATTATGTTAAAAAAACAATTGTAAAAAGAAAAAAATAAGCCTAATTTCTCCTTATTGAAAGGTAGAAATTAGGCTTATTAGCGCGCGATAAAAGGCGGCTTTAGTGCGTAAAGCCATAGGTATGCGGTGCTTCTTCGTCGTGGAAGAGGACGCGGGCGCTATCGAGATCGAGAAGGGCTTGCTTGAAGTCTTCGATAAAATCATTGGCCATATTCATACCGAAATCAGCCCGAATCACCATCCGTTGAATGATGGTTTGGTCCATGTCGGCTGGCAGTGGATATGTTGGTACTTGCCAACCTTTCATTAATAGACGGTCAGATAGATCGTAGAGTGTCCATTCCGGGGCGTTGGCATTCATCTTGTAGCAGATAACTGGCAAGCCGCTACCATCATTGATGATGTCAAAACGGTTGGTTTTCTGCATTTCAGTGACAATATAGGCAGCGACTTCATGGGTCCGTTGGTGAATTTCTTTGTAGCCATCAAAGCCGAGGCGAATGAAATTGTAGTATTGGCCAATTAAAGCTGACGCGCTATGTGAAAAGTTAATCGCCATTGTGGGCATGCTACCGCCTAAGTAACTCACGTTGAAAATTAGTTTTTCGGGGACAAGCTTTTCATCGCGCCAGAGAACCCAGCCAATACCGGGATAGACAAGCCCGTATTTATGGCCAGAAGTATTGATTGAGACGACGTTGGGCAGTTGGAAATCCCACTTAATGTCTGGTTGCATAAAGGGAGCATACATACCACCGGAAGCCGCATCAACGTGAATGCTGATTTGCGTGTCGTTGGTTTGGTTATAAGTAGCCACCACTTGATCGAGGGCGGCAAGATCATCGTAAGCACCGGTATATGTGATACCAAGGATACCGACAACCCCAATCGTGTATTCATCTAAATACTGATTGAGGTTACTTGGATTTAAGGATAATTCACCAGGTTCCATGGGCACTTGGCGCAGTTCAATATCCCAATAAGTGGCAAACTTTTCCCAGCAAACTTGGTAACCGGATGAAATAACGAGGTTCGGTAACTTGGCATGTGGGTCGACGTTGTGCTCCTTAGCCCAATCACGCCAACGGAATTTTAGCGCCATCCCAGCGAGCATACAAGCTTCAGAAGAACCAATTGTTGAGGTGCCCATAAATTTTTCACCCTTAGGCGCATGCCATAAATCAGCTAGAATATTGACACACCGGTTTTCGATTTCAGCAGTCCGCGGGTATTCTGATTTATCAATACCGTTTTTGTCTAAGTTCATCGCCATTAACTTGACGGCTTCTGGTTCCATGTAGGTTTGGCAAAAAGTGGCTAAATTTTGGCGGGCGTTACCTTCGTCGAGCAATTCATCTTGAATCAAACGACTCGCGCCCGTTGGTGTTAGCGGTTCTTGATTTAATTTGTATTTTGGTAAATCCACAGCTTCGGCAGCCGAGCCGAAAAATGGGATAGTTTCTGTATCTTCACGGTCATCGCGTCCATATAATGTTGGCATAATTTCCCCCTTGTTGAGTACGTCTGACAGTTACTTTTTAAGTTTCTATTTATATTGTACAAAAAAATCGTGAACATTTTATGACGATACAAGCAGTGGTTGTGGCGATAGTCAAAGAATGTTCACATATTTCTGATAGAATTTATTAGAAATAAGTATAGAAACGATAAAACTGTAAAAAGGGGGACAGTTATATGAGTAAACTAATACTAATAATCCTGTTTTTGTTGATTGGAATCGGACACCCACTAACTAGCTACGCCTATGTCAAAGAAAGTAATGTTCCAAAGCTATTAGGAACAGATATTGGTGAGTGGGATACGGTAACACCTGACTCAGATCAATACATCACAGATGCAACTGAAGTATATCCAGTGAACTATATTCAAGGCGATACAGTTGAAAATGATACCTATCGTAATTTTAATGGTAAATTGGGTTACGGGAATAACGGCGATGCATTTTCTTTAAAAAAGGAACTGATACCACGTGCAACACCGAATGAATATGAAGTGAATTTAACGGCTGCGGGCAATGATTTTAAAGGTAATCGGAAGGTGAACATCATTGTTTTGCTGGATCGCTCAACTAGTATGAAGGATTTTGAACTAACACACGAAACGGTTAATGGCATTAACAAGCTTGCGATGGTTGAACAAATTAGTACCGATGTTGTTAATAAGGTGCAAGAATTATCCGAGTTATCAGAACATACGGAAGTTGAAGACCTCAATGTCGGCTTTATTAATTTTGGAACTCAGATGGTGAGCTCGGGCATTCGCGAATATACACCGAAACGAGGACCGGAATTAGTTAAATGGCTACACGCTGAATTTGAAAAATATGCGAATGACAATCAGACACAATATACGAATATGCAACGAGCGATTGCGGATGCCAAACGCGAATTTACGGAGTGGCGCGATGCCAATCCGGAAGCTGATGCCGAATATCATATTATCTTAGCGAGTGATGGTGAACCAACAATGTCGTATGCGGTGACCCAAGCAATTGATGCGACTAAGTACAACTACGCGGACATGATTTTGGGTGCGGAGGGAATGCGTGGTCAACGCTATATCCAAGCGAAAGAGCTTTATGAAAAAGCTGCCGAATTGAATATTCCAGAAAAAGACATCGATCAGGATTTGGGAATTCGGGTTGAGGAGGCAATTGATGGAACGTTTGGCGTCGATGCTGATAAGTTAGCGCAACAGAGTAGCATCGGCTTAAATACAGGGCGAGCGTCTGAATTGTTCGGAATTACTAATAACTACTTTGATGAACTAGGTTTTGAAGATGATGTGGCAGCTTACGTGGTTAAGACGGAAGATAATACTGACCAAATTGTATTTTCACACGCGTATCCAACAATTTCAGAAGTGAACTTAGACAAAGCTAAGCTGGGCATTTATTATCATGCTTTACCAATTGGGGTGCGTCAAAACTTTAAAAATATTGGCATCCACAACGATAAAAAAGCTTTTGCAACTTTGGCGAATATTGATAGTGATGACAGGCTGCTACCAGTAGAATTAAGTCAGACTTTCGTGACGCAAACGTTACTGGAGCGAATTACCGAAGTAACGAATACGGTTTATGAGGGCAAGTTGACGGAAGAAATTCCATCATGGTTAGAATTGACGAGTGAGCCGAAGCTTGAGGCCTATGAAAAGGGTAAGTTGTCGAAGTATTCCGATTATTTAACATCAGACTTACATGTCACGGTGAAGACGAAAGCTGATAATAGCAAAGAACTAACGGTCGAAAATATTAATCTACTAAAAGGCCAAGAGATTAAACTCTCGTATAATGCGAAAGTGAAACCATTTACCATGGCGCTGACTGCCAAAAGCACTAAGGAAAAGCAGCAAATTAGTGAATATGGCTTTAGGCAACTAGGGCGAGCAACATTAACACCAAGAAAAGATACCGATATTGCGGACTTCGGTCTGCCATCGGTTAGATATGTACCACAACCTGAGGCACCAAGTTTGATTAAGCCGGAAGATGATATCAACAGTGTTGGTGAAGCTGATTCAACGAGTTATGCTAGCTATATCCACGAAGGTATTAGTAAGCCTAAAAAAGGTAATGCCAAAAAAGCGAACGCCAAAAAGGCAGTAGCTAAGCGAGGAATTACTCAGGTGAACTCGACTTTGACCAAGCAGGATAATCAGGCGAGCACGCAAGCTATAGCTGATCAATCAGCTAGTGAAATACATGAAGTAAAGGCGTTAGCGCCACTTTCACAAAGCGTGGTAACAAGTTTAGATGATTTAATTAAAGAAACGAACCCACCTTTACTACCAAATCAAAAAGGTGATTCAAGGATTAAAAACAAAGCAATATTGCTAATAAGTGCGGGTGTCGTACTAATAGGCATATTTGTTCTGGTACGTAAACGCAAAAAGAAGTTACTATCTGATAATGTACCGAATGGATAACATCAAAAAGACCGTAAGATTTCAGCGAAATCTTACGGTCTTTTGTATGATTAAATTTAATGATTACTTAGCTTCTTTAAGAAGACCAGTTAAGAGGTCCATGAAGTAAGCAAGGTAACCAGCAGCATCAACAGCTACGGCAGCCTTCATGTTAGTTGGTGCTGTCAAACGAGCCATATCACCAATAGTACGACCGAAGTCTTGTGAAGTTGAGCCGTCTTCGTTTTGAGTGCTTGCTTCAGTATCGTGGGTAACAGTCATGTTCAAGTCGATTGTCTTAACAAAGTCAGGGTTGATAGCAACACCAACAGCCAATGGATCGTGCAAAGCACAACCGCCTGGGTTACCTAACTTAGCGTAGGCATCGATGTAGTAATCAACGATGTCGGCATAGAGACGACCAGCTTCAGTACCAAGTTCACGCCATTGTTGGGTTTCCTTAGTAGTCAAGAGAGTACGCATAGTAACATCCAAACCAACCATTGTTGACTTAGCGTTTGACTTGAACACGCGGTCAGCAGCTAAAACGTCTTGGTTAATGTTAGCTTCAGTAAATGGTGTCACGTTACCAGGAACAGTCAAAGCACCACCCATGAAGGTAATGTTACCAATGAGGTCAGCAACTTCAGGATCCTTAGCAATTGCGGCATCCAAGTTAGTCATTGGACCAGTTGGAATGAGGATTAAGTCATCATTGTACTTGTGAGCTGCTTCAATCAAGAAATCAACACCTGATTGTGCTTCTGGCTTACGTGATGATGCAGGTACTTCAACTTCACCAACACCATTTACACCGTGAATCATTTGTGAGATAGGCATTACGTCGAAGTGGTCAGTATCTGATGAGTGTGAGTGGCCGATGAACACAGGAACATCGCTAGCACCCAAGAGGTCGAGCAAGTTCAATGAGTTTTCAGCTGACTTTTCAACCAATACGTTACCGTATGAGCTGATAATACCAATCAAGTCAACTGCGGGATCAGCAACTGCGTATGCGAGGGCAAGGGCGTCATCAACACCAGTGTCCAAATCAAGAATCATTTTCTTTTGAGCCATGTTATATAGGTCTCCATTCTGAATTTAGTAAAATGTTTTACGAGCTTACGAATCAACTTTAGTAAGCGTTGTCATTTATTAATTTTACAGGATTTGTAATTGTTTTTCAAACTTAAGCATACACAATAACGATTATTTTCAAAAAATAGCGTTCTAACAAGGAATAGCGTACAATAGCGGTGACTTAAGAATATGAGAAATTATGCAGCGGGGTGGATAAAAAATGGAAGAATACGATTTAACAATTATTGGTGGGGGTCCGGTCGGCGTTTTCGCAACTTTTTACGCTGGATTACGAGATGTCAAAGTCCAACTAATTGAAAGTTTAGCGGAACTTGGCGGCCAAGTTAAGGCGCTATATCCCGAAAAAAACATCTTGGATGTGGCTGGGTATATGAATGTTAAAGGTAAAGACTTAGTGGTTGACCTTGAAAAACAACTTGGGCAATTCGAGCCAGACGTGAAGACCGATACGATGGTGACGGATGTCGTCGCTGACGAAACCGGTTTTGTAATTACAACAAATCACGCAACAACCCATACAAAGGCCGTGATTGTTGCGACTGGGAAAGGCAAATTTGAACCACGCAAGTTACCTTTGGACGGGATTGCCAATCTTGAAGGTCAGAATATCCATTATTTTTTAGGCGATTTAAGCAAGTTTGCTGGGAAACGCGTGTTAGTCGCTGGTGGGGGTGATTCGGCCGTTGATACTGCATTATTATTAACAGAAAATGCGAGTGAAGTGCATATTATGCATCGACGTGATCAGTTCCGGGCGTTGGAACATAGCGTCCACCAAATGGAAATTTCATCAATTATCAAAGACACACCGTATATGGTGCATGAAATAAAAAAACTTGCAGATGGAACTTTGAATGTTAGCTTGAAAAAAATGAAAACTGATGAAATTAAAGTCGTGAACGTGGACGAAATTGTTGTCAGCTATGGCTTTATCTCAGAAAATAAAATTATTCAAGGCTGGAATATTCAACCGGAACTCAGTGAGAAGCAAAATATGCTCGTCAATTCAGAAATGATGACAAGCATTGATGGTGTATATGCGATTGGGGATGCCAACGACTATGCTGGGAAAGCGGATTTAATTGCGACTGGTTTTGGTGAAGCACCAGTGGCAGTTAATGCGGCAATTAGTCAAATTTATCCTGAACGCGGCGGTGCCTTGCACTCTAGTTCACTTACGATTGAGAACGGCGAAGTCAAACATTAAGGGTAACGAAATGCTTTGCGCCGAGCCCATTTAACGATGAAAAGAAATCGTACTATTTAAATAACCCATTGTTTGGCAGGTAATCAAGTATGTTAGATGCGGTATAATAAATACCATTAATAACAAAGGTGATAAGTAATGGGAAAAAAAGATCAGTATGAAGTTCATAAATTCACGGGTGTGCCCGTCGAAAATGACGCGTCGGGCAAGTACGTTGTTAAAGCTGACGCCAAGCCAAACGTGTGGCGAACAGGGAAACATAGCAAAGGTAAATTCAAAGTCCTCGGGCAAGTATTTTTGACCGAAAATAATATTCCGATTGCGGTTATTGAAGTTGAACCGGTACCGTTTAAAGACCGCCATGGATATACGGCGATGCAACGTTGGACGAGTGAAAATGCCGATGTGTCCGCTTGGGTTAAGTAGATGAATATTGATCGAACACGCCTAAACGTGGTTTTACGCGCAATTGTTGTCGGGCTATTAGTTGGAATTGTCGTTAGTGCATTTCGTTGGGCAATTGGCCAGTTACTTGAAGTTTGGAAAGTTATTTATCACACAAGTGCGCAAAATCATTGGCTCATGCTAGTAGTCATTCTCGGTATGGTTGGGCTAGCTTGGATTATTGGTAAAATTACCGGTCCTAATCCGAATGTGATGGGATCGGGAATTCCACAAGTTGAAGGCCAGTTACACGGACAAATTGAAATGAATGCGTGGTCAGTACTCTGGCGCAAATTTGTCGCCGGCATTCTCGCTATCGGAACGGGAACGTTTCTTGGCCGGGAAGGACCGTCAATTCAATTAGGCGCAGCAGTTGGTCAACTATATGCAGAAAAAAGGCATTTCAAGCAACAAAATCGAAGTTTAATGATAGCAACGGGCGCCGCTGCGGGTTTGGCGGCGGCCTTTAGTGCGCCAATTGCCGGCACGATGTTTGTCTTAGAAGAAATTTATCGTAGTTTTTCGGTTTTAGTTTGGCTGGGGGCATTAACTGGGGCATTGACGGCCGACTTGGTGGCACAAGAAATTTTTGGTTTAACACCAGTATTGGCTATTCATTACACACATGTCCTACCACTACACTATTATTGGATTCTGGTCATCTTAGGTCTTGTGTTAGGCCTAGCAGGTTATTGCTACCAACGCGTCATTCTATGGATGCCCCGCTTCTATCAATTATTTAGCCGAATTCCGCGTGAATTTCAAGGCGTTGTGCCATTGCTGTTAGTTATTCCAGTTGGGATTTACTTCAGCAATACACTTGGTGGGGGTGCTACATTGATTCAAAGCGTGGCTAAAAGCGTACCAGGCTTGGGAATTTTAGTTGGTTTGTTGCTGCTACGCTTTGTTTTTTCGATGATTTCGTATGGATCAGGGTTACCGGGTGGTATTTTCTTGCCGATTTTGACGCTAGGAGCGCTAATTGGTGCCATCGTTGGAATGGTATTTGTAAAAATGGGACTATTGCCAAATGTGTACATTCCGAACTTAATTATTTTTGCGATGGCCGGCTATTTTGCTGGAATTAGTAAAGCACCGTTTACGGCAATTATTTTAATCACCGAAATGGTGGGTTCATTGATGCATTTACTACCATTGGCACTGGTAGCGTTGGTTGCTTATTTAGTAGTTGATTTACTCGGTGGCACACCAATTTATGAATCGCTGTTGGCGCGGTTACAATTAACCAAACGTTAAAATATTGGTTAAATGGAATGAACGGTATTCGCCACAAATTCATTTAGACTAACATTAGTTGGTGTTTGTAACTTTATTTAGGCATTTGAACAAATGTTTATATGTAATTAACGTAATATAATAACAAATTGGTATTTGGTGTAGTCCTTGAGGGTTAAACGTGAATTTTATTTTTGAAGGAATTCAATTAATTTTCTTGTGAAGAGAATTTTGAGATAATTGAAAATATAATAATAGTTATAGCAAACCATTGAAAGGAGCACGATTATGCCGAAAATTGTCAAAACGATTATGTTAGTAATTATCGCCTTAACAGTCTCAGGTAAAACCACCGCGATAATTCCAGCGACCCACGCTGATGCTGCTGCAAAAGTTTGGATTGCCCCCAAGCATGGTAAAAAATATCATAAGAAGAAAAACTGCCGGGGATTAAATAACGCTAGGTCCAAGAAAAGAATTACCCTAAAAAAGGCGAAGCAATCAGGCTTCACATTATGTGGCTGGGAAAAGAGCCGCGCTTACAAACGGGTACTTAGTGTAAACAAGCAAGGAATAATAGAACGCCAAGCAACGTTTGTTATGGTACCGCTACAAAGGGCGCTACCAGTTGGTAAATAATAGCCATTTTAGATAAAACATAGCACCTATAAGTTAATTATTTTTAAAAAATCCATTTCTTTTGCGGAATTGGATTTTTTGGGTTCTATTCCGTCTGACGTGGAATTTATAAAATGTGATGAGATGTATGATGCCACTGCGTGGAATTATTGATTACCGCTAAACTTGCAGCGACAAGGATTACGGCATATTATTACTCAGATTGCCTACTCAAACTAACGAAGAGGCTGGAAACAGGCTGGACTTTAGCTCGCACCGTGATGGCATAATCAGTAACGGGTTTCGTTACTGATTATGGATTTGTGAAGATGGTTAGCGCGCTAGCGAACCAAGCTTCGCAAACATTTGAAGACCGCACTGTGGCTTCAAATGCTTGTCTTCCATCACGGTGTCCAGACTGGTTCCAGCCTCGTAGTGGGAATCAATCTGAGAAATTCCACGCTAGAAAAATTTTAGCCATTTTTGGCATTTAAGGCGTTGATACTTTAAGTTTTCGCCAAGGCGTAGCGGTGAGTATCGAACAATGTTTGGGACTATGTTAGGCTAACAATTACTTATGCGGTGTTGATGTGTCGACACACGCAGATGGAGGAAATTGTAGTGAACAAAATTGATAATAAAAAGAACATCATCGTCATTCATATCTTAGTTGCGTGTTTCATTGCGTTTATTTTCTTATCTAAGAATCGGTTTGAGTTTTTGATTGTGAATATTATTTTAGCGCTGATTCCATTTGATTGGAGTTTGGTGATTAAAAATGTCAAAAATAAACTTGTCGTCGGGATTTCTTTGGTCGCATGGCTAATTTTTTATCCTAATACGATGTATATGATTACGGATTTTAGTCATTTGTCATCAATCGGAACCGGATTAATGACCGCGAGTCAGTATTTCCACTATTCTATTTTAGCGGTGGGGATTTTTATGGGGGTATTGTTTGGGTTAAGTAGTGCAACCCTGGTTTATGAACGTTTTATTGGTAAAGACGGGTTAATTCCGCAAGCCAGTTTCTACGCGGTGTTATCAATTATTTCATCAGCGGCCATTTATATGGGACGTTTTGCCCGGTTGAACTCAATTGACTTAATCACAAATTTCCAAGTAACATTGGCAACCATGCGCAATGCAGTTGGGCATGACTTCTATGTTTTTGTGTTGTGTTTTGCTGCGCTACAACTGGTGTTAATGCTCGTGTTCCAAATTTCAAAAAAATTATAAGGGCAACAGTTGCGACAAAATTGGCCGACAACTGCAAATAACCTGATTTCTCCTTGTTAGCATGAGGCAGAAATCAGGTTATTTTTCGGTTAATCGTTAAATGTTTACCATTGCCAGTCACGTAATTACCAATTTACATTTTGTGCGAAAGAGATTGGTCAATGTCTGTTTAATATTCGTAGCCATACATATTATTGAACATTTCATGAATACGCTTTCATATTATGGGACAATTTAGTATCATGAAGCTATTAAGTAATTGACAAGGAGCACTAAAATGACAGAAAAAATTGTAATGGCGTTTATTGGTTTTGGGAAAAGTACTAATCGTTACCACTTACCATATATTAAATTGCGTGAAAATATTACCGTTAAACGCGTAGTTACGCCACACTTGGACAAACGAGTTGCGGAACGAGAAGCGTGGGAAGCAACTGGGACAACTTTTTCAACGGACATCAACACAATTCTTGACGATCCAGAAATTAATTTAGTTTCAATTGTCACGCCGGCACCTTCGCACTTTGAATTTGCTAAGCAAGTTTTGAATGCCGGTAAGAACCTAGTGATTGATAAACCAATGGTAACTTCAATTGAAGAAGCCAAGGAATTGATTGCTTTGGCAAATGAAAAAGGCGTGATGATGATGCCTTTCCAAAACCGTCGCTTTGATAGTGACTACCTTGCGTTGAAGCACGTGCTTAAAGCTGGTTATGTTGGTCGTCCGTTGGAACTTGAAGTGCACATGGATCACTACCGTGAAGATGAAACGCTGCATACTGGCGCACAAATTGATGGTGCATACTATGGCCACGGGGTGCACATGTTGGACGAAGTTGTGTCATTACTGGGGAAACCAAACGCTGCGACGTATGATTTACGGGCAACGCGGAATCCTGATAGTACAATTGAAGACCAATTTGAAGTCGGTTTATTGTATGACAATGGCTTGAAAGCAACTGTGCAAGCAACAGAAATGGCTGCAATCGCATATCCTAAGTGGGTTTTACATGGGACTAAGGGCTCATTTATTAAAAATAATATTGATCAACAAGAATATGACTTGAAGACTGGTATTATGCCAGGGGACGAAGGTTTTGGGGTCGAAGCACCACAGGACTTTGGTAAAGTTAAGTATCAAAATCAAAATGGTGACTGGATTGAAAAAATCATTCCAAGCCCCGTTGGTGATTATGGTCGCGTTTACGATGCAGTCGTTGCCACGATTACGAACGGTGCACCAAAATTAGTTTCAGATGAAGAAATGTTAACAGTGGTTGAATTAATGAGCCACGGTTTCGATGCACCGAGCCCATCAGTTTTCCGTTACGATAAATAATTTAAAAGTGTTGTCTGGATTAAATTTCCAGGGAACACTTTTTTGCTATAAAACAATAGAACCGCAGTAATTCGATACTTGAAAAGTACAGAAATGATAATCCTGGCTCTATTTCGTCTGACGTGGAATTTATAAAATGTGATGAGATGCATGATGCCACTGTGTGCCTGAAAATCACATTGTGCACCGAGATGGAAGCACATGCCCAAAACTGCTTGCTTATGCCTGAGGTACGGCAACGCAAAACATTCCAGCAGTTTGTTTGCAACAAACAACTGAATCTAATCAAAACCCGATTAGATTAGCCTTCCAGGCTGAATGTCTGTCTTGGGCAATTCGGGATAGCTGGCAGTCTATTAAAGCTAAAGACTGCTCATCTACCCTCAGCGACAAACTTGACACATGGTGTCAAGTTCGTCCCATCACGGTGTAAAGCCTGTCGGCCACAAAGTGATTTTCAGTCACTCCGCTAGATAAGCGTGGAATTATTGATTACCGCTAAACTTGCAGCGACAAGGATTACGGCATATTACTAGTCAGACTGCCTACTCAAACTAACGAAGAGGCTGGAAACAGGCTGGACTTTAGCTCGCACCGTGATGGCATAATCAGTAACGGGTTTCGTTACTGATTATGGATTTGTGAAGATGGTTACCGCGTTAGCAAACCAAGCTTCGCAAACATTTGAAGACCGCACTGTGGCTTCAAATGCTTGTCTTCCATCACGTCCACTGGTCCAGACACGTAGTTCCACGCTAAAACCAATATTTTTAATCACGGCCGGTTTATTTACGAAGCTTATTTAGAATAAACTCAATGCCGGCGATTAACCCCACCGCTAAGAATGGCGTAGCAGCAATAATCCGAATATCGACGCGCATAAGTCCAGTGATGATACCGGTAAACACAAAGACCACGAAGAGTCGTTTTACTAAATCGGCGTTTTTATTTTGCATAATTTCGCGGTGGGTTGTGGCATCAGATTGATAATGGATGTAGTTAGTAATCCCGCTGGAAATTAAAGTGACTTTTCGATGTGATTGTAATTTTTTGAAACGGCGCTCTAAAATCAGCGCTTTAGTAATCGCATATATGGCAATGCCTAAGCATAGTAACAAAAAAATGCCGAAAATCAGTGCGGGTGTGGCTAATGCTGGATGATAAGCATGCATAAAAGTTACCTCCGTTTCAATTTTAAAAATTAGAATACTTTAATATTACTGTTTAAAGATTGAATATACAAGGCTTTTTGAAAGTGCGAGGGCCTTGTACATAATTTCACTAACTAAAGATTAGAAACTATTAATATATTGATAGGATTATAATAAACATGGGTTTTAAAACGAGTTAATAGACACTTATTGTGCGTGTGAAGAATTTGTGAAATTGTTTTTTGCGAAATGTACAGAAAAGTCAAACTTTGTCCGTTAGGTCTTCTATCATTTAGCGTATCTTAATGAATGGATTAAACGAATTGGACTAAATTAATGTTAATAATCGGGCAATAGGGATATAAAAAGGGAGATAGAATGACTAAAGTTAAACAAGAATCAGCATATCTGTTCAATACAGGTCAATCATTTCAAAGTTACGATTTCTTAGGACTGCATTTACAAGCCGATGGATCATATACATTGCGTGTATGGGCACCGAATGCTAAAGGGATAGCAATTGTCGGAGATTTTAATGATTGGGAACCAACGATTGAGTTAACAATGCTTGATACAACCGGGATTTGGGAAGCTAACACTGATGGAATTCATCCGGGTGATCACTATAAAATTCAAGTGACTGGACTGGATGGTCGGACGTATTTAAAAATTGATCCATATGCTCGGCAGTTTGAAAAGAAGCCTGGTGTGGCGGCAATTGTACCAGCACCAACAACTTTTAAATGGCATGACGGCTTATATCTTGGCCGGCGTAAGCGCCTGCACCATGACCAACGCCCATTAAACATTTACGAAGTGCATTTAGGTTCATGGCGTCGGAATGCTGATGATTCTTACTATTCATATGAGCAATTAGCCGATGAGCTAATTCCATATGTTAAAGAACTTGGCTACACGCACATCGAAATCTTGCCAATTACTGAACACGTACTGGATGCATCGTGGGGCTATCAAACATTTGGTTACTTTGCGCCAACATCACGTCATGGAAATTGGGAAGGCTTCTTAAACTTCATCGACCGGTTACACGCCGAAAATATCGGGGTGATTGCTGATTTTGTGCCAGGACACTTTATTAAAAATTATGATGCGTTGTATGAATATGACGGGACCGCAACATTTGAACCCCAAGATAAGTTCACCGCTAAAAACGTGCGTTGGGGTACTTGGAATTTTGATTTAGGTAAACCCCAAGTACAAAGTTTCTTAGTTTCAAGCGCGATGTTTTGGTTGAAAGAAGCCCACATCGACGGTCTGCGGATTGATGGTGTGACGAACATGATTTACCTTGATCAAGATGAAGGCAAGGATCATATCCGTAATGAACATGGCGATAACCGTGATTTGGCAGCAATTGCGTTCACACAAAAGCTAAATGCCGTTGTGAAGCAAAACTTACCAGACGTGATGATGATTGCAGAAGAATCATCACCCTTTGTCGGCATTACGAAGCCAACGAATGAAGGCGGCCTTGGTTTTGACTACAAATGGAACATGGGCTGGATGAACGATACATTGAAATTCTTTGAAATGGATCCACTGTTCCGGAAAGACAATTTTAACTTACTAACTTTTTCATTCATGTACATGTACGATGAAAAATTCATTTTGCCATTATCACATGACGAAGTTGTTCATGGTAAAAAGTCGTTGATGCACAAGATGCCCGGCGATCGCTATAATCAATTTGCCAATCTGCGCTTGATGTTTGCCTATTTGACGGCACACCCAGGTAAACAACTACTCTTTATGGGTAGTGAATGGGGGCAATTCCTCGAATGGCGTGACTATTCAGCGCTCGAATGGAAAGATTTAGCGGATGAAATGAACCGTGAAATGAGCACATATACCAACGTGTTGAATCACTTGTACACGGATTCTAAAGCTTTGTTCCAACAAGACGATCGGGCGGATGGCTTAATTTTCACCAATACTGATGACGCAGCTAGTTCGACGATGACGTTCATTCGCCAAGGCATTGCGCCACGCGACTTTATGGTCACTGCCTTTAATTTTGTGCCAGTGGAAAAGCGCCAGTTTAAAATTGGTGTGCCATACCCAGGAACGTATGAAGTTGTGTTGAACACCGAAGATGAAGAATTTGGTGGCACATGGACGCACGTTGAAACGACCTTTAAAACCGAAGCGGTCGCATACAAAGGCCAGCCTTACAGCTTTGAAGTAACCTTACCAGCGACTGGTGCCCTCTACATTAAGCCCAAACGCATTCGGATGAAATAAAATATAAATTAAAAAAACTTATAAAACACGCAAACATAGAAAGGCATTAACATGGCTAAAGAAAAAATGATCAGTTTAATTTTGGCAGGGGGCCAAGGGACTCGTTTAGGCAAACTTACGAAGTCAACCGCGAAACCAGCTGTTCCATTTGGTGGTCGCTACCGAATTATTGATTTTACCCTCTCAAACGTTGCTAACTCAGGAATTAAAACTGCGGGTGTGATTACGCAATACCAACCACTCGAATTGAATGACCACATCGGAAATGGTTCAAGTTGGGGTTTGAATACCAACCGGGGCGGTGTCACAATCTTGCAACCATACCAAACTTCAGAAGGTAGCAAGATGTTTGAAGGAACGGCGCACGCCATCTACCAAAACATTGACTACATTGACCAACAAGATCCTGACTACGTTTTGATTCTTTCTGGTGATCACATTTACAAGATGGATTACGATGAAATGCTCCAAGAACACAAGAAAAACAACGCTGCATTGACAGTGGGTGTGCTACCAGTTGAATGGGACGAAGCTTCACGTTTCGGAATTATGAACACCGATGATGAAAATCGTGTGACTGAATTCGTTGAAAAGCCTGAACACCCAGAATCAAACTTAGCCTCAATGGGTATTTACATCTTCAACTGGCAGACTTTGCGTGAATACTTGATGGCCGGTTACAGTGGCGATAACCAATTGATGGACTTTGGTAAGCACGTGATTCCATTGTTCTTGATGAACCACGAAAAAGTCTTTGCACATGCCTTCAATGGCTACTGGCGCGACGTTGGTACTGTCCAAAGCTTGTGGCAAGCTAACATGGAATTGTTAGATGCCCCTGAAAACTTACAATTACAAGATAAAGATTGGCAAATTTACTCACAATCAGAAGCATTACCAGCCGCAATGATTACCGCAGGCGCAGATGTTAAAAATGCGACAATCTCAGATGCTTCAATCATTGAAGGTAACGTTGAACACGCGGTGCTTTCTAAGAGCGTCAAAGTTGAGCAAGGTGCTCAAATCAAGGATTCAATGGTTATGCCTGGTGCCAAGATTGGCAAAAATGCCAAAGTTGAATACGCCATTATTGGTGAAAATGCAGTGCTTGAAGAAGGCGCCGCGGTTATTGGAACACCCGACCAAATTGCCTTGGTTGGTTATGGAGAAATCGTACACGGAGGATATGTTAAGTCATGAAAAAGGGATCAATGAGCGCCATCATTAATTTGTGGGAAAATGCAGAAGAATTAGCACCAATTACACGGACACGTCCGATTGGGATGTTGCCATTTGGTGGCCGTTACCGTTTATTGGACTTTAGTTTGTCAAATGTGGCCAACGCTGATATTCAAAACGTGATGATTGCAATGCCAACATCAGGGCGTTCGGTGCAAGATCATTTGCGTTCTGGTCAAGACTGGAACTTGGACACAATTCAAGCAGCTCTGTATACTTCTCCATATAACGATTTGAGCTTGGTTTCTGAAAAGAAGCGTGAAAGCTTGAAAAACCACTACTACGATAATGAAGTATTGTTCTTGGAAAAGGCGAATACTGAATTCACAATTTTAACTGGTGCCCGTGATGTTACTAACATTGATTTGCACGATGTGTTGGAACACCACCAACAAAGTGATGCGGACATCTCAGTCGCCTACAAGAAGTACCCAATTGATCAAGTAACCCCTAACATGCCAATCGTTATCCAAGATGGAAATGGGATGGCAACTGAAGTTAAGCGGGCTCAAGATTGTGAATTGACTGATCCGGTAGCTGTTTCAGTTAACGTCGCAATTTTTAACACCCAAACGTTGATTGCTTTATTCAAGCGGGCTAACGAATTGGGCTACATGGACAACATGGACGCCGTGATTAATGATGCCGTTGAAAATCAAACCGTTTCTGGTTATGAATACACCGGTTTCCACCGTCGTATTGAAACAATCAAGTCATACGTGGACTCAAACATGGCGATGCTTGATTTGGCAAACTACCAAACATTGTTCGCACCTGAACGCCCAATCTACACTAAAACTAAGCAAGGTGCACCAACTCGTTTAGGCGAAACGGCCCACGTGGTTGAATCTGCCTTTGCTTCAGGTAGTGAAATTTTAGGAACCGTGAATCGCTCATTGCTTTCACGGAGCATCCAAGTCGCTGCTGGTGCCGAAATTGATGATTCAATTGTGATGCAAGGGGTACAGGTTGGTCGTAACACGGTCGTTAAGCACGCTATCATCGACAAAAACGTCCAATTAGGCGAAGGTCTCTCAATTATCGGGACGCCGGATGCACCGATTATCATTGGTAAAAACCAAAAAATTATGCAACAAAGTGAGGTGCTTAATGACTAAAGTGTTGTTTGCTGCCGCTGAAGCAGCACCATTCTTCAAAACGGGTGGTTTAGGTGACGTTGCCTACGCGTTACCACGGGCTTTGAATGCCGCGGGTGATGACGTACGTGTAGTTGTGCCATATTATTCAGAGCTTTTCCCAGCTAAATATAAAGATCGTTTGGTTGATTTGGCTAACTTTGAAGTGCACATCAATGGTCAAAATAAGTACGCGGGCATTAAGACGCTGAATTTGGATGGCATTACTTACTACTTTATTGATAACGTAGAATACTTTGGCCGTGACCAATTGTATGATTTTTGGGATGATGGTGAACGTTATGCCTTCTTCCAATTAGCGATTATTGAAATGATGCAAGTGATTGATTTCATTCCACGCGTAATCCACGTAAATGACTGGCATACGGCCTTCATTCCCGTGTTATTACGGACAAAGTTCCACTGGGTGGGTGCCTTTAAAAATATCAAGACGATGCTTACGATTCATAACTTGATGTTCCAAGGTTATTTTCCACCAGTAATTCTTGACTCATTGTTCGATATGGGACAAGAAACATTCCGTGACGATCGCGCCAAAGCTGGTGACATGTTGAATTGGTTGAAGGGTGGGATTAACTACGCTGATGCCGTTAACACGGTGTCACCAACCTATGCTCAAGAAATCATGACACCTGAATTTGGTGAAGGTTTAGACGGGGTCTTGCGCAACGTCAGCTATAAAGTTTCGGGGATTATGAATGGTATTGATACCAAGTTGTATAATCCAATGACGGATACGGCCTTGCCAGCACCATATTCAGCGACCGACTTATCAGGTAAAGCGGTGGATAAAGCAGCCTTGCAAGCTGAAGTTGGTTTGCCAGTTCGTGATGACGTGCCAGTGTTTGCGATGGTATCACGCTTGACGGACCAAAAAGGTGTCGATATTCTGATGGATACGATGCACGACTTCTTGAGCCGCCATGATGCGCAAGTGATTATTTTGGGAACGGGATTCCCAGATTTAGAACAACGTGTACAAGCATATCAAACACAATTCCCAGATCAATTTGTGGGCTTAATCGCCTTTGACGTCAATTTAGCACAACGCATCTATGCTGGTGCCGATGCCTTCTTGATGCCATCGAAGTTTGAACCATCAGGCCTTTCACAAATGGTGGCAATGCACTATGGTACGTTGCCAATCGCGCATTTAGTGGGTGGCTTGCGTGATACGGTTGATCCATTCAACCCAATCACGGGTGAAGGTACTGGGTTTGGTTTTGATCGTTATTCATCAGTTGTGCTTGGTGAAATCTTGGCGTTTGCTTTCCGGACATTCATGGAAAACCAACCAGCTTGGCAACAACTGATGCAAACTGGAATGGCACGTGATTTTGACTGGGCCAACTCAGCCAAAATCTACGCCGAACGCTATATGGGAATTTAATCACTAAACTTAGTGAGGAATACCCACTGTACGTGCCACTTATAGCTGAACTACCAAAGGGAAGACGGGACTGTATGCATCAGCGATGCAACAGTCCTCATTTTCTTAAACTGTGGTTTTGGTTATGGTTTTTGAACGAGACTAACGCAGTGGCATAAACACAATTTAAAAAGTAACAAACTTACCCACGGAGGATATGCCTGAATGGCTAATACAGTAACGAAAAAACAATTTATCGAAGACTATCAGAATGAGATTCAGTCACTTTTTGCTGAAGACGTTAACAAAGCATCAGTGGCGAACCAATATCATGCCCTCGCGCAATTGGTAAAGCGCTACAGTAACCGCCAATGGACTTCCTCAATTAAGAAATACGATATCGATAAGCAAAAGCAAGTCTACTATTTCTCAATTGAATTCTTGCCGGGGCGTTACCTGAAGCCCAACCTCTTGAACATGAACTTTTTAGAAATGGTTCGTGAAGGTTTACAAGATTTAGGTTTGGATTTGGATGTGATTGCTGAACAAGAACCCGACCAAGGTTTAGGTAATGGTGGTTTGGGTCGTTTGGCATCTGACTTCATGGATTCAATGCCAAGTATTGGTTTGGCCGCACACGGTAACGGTATTCGCTATCGTTATGGTTTGTTCCGCCAAGTCTTTGTCGATGGTTATCAATCAGAATTACCTGATGACTGGTTGCGTAATGGGAACGACTGGGAAATCCGTCGTGAAGACCACGCGGTCGTTGTACGTTTTGGCGGGAATGTTTATCTCCAACAGACTGAATCTGGTCATATGGAACCAGTTTATGAAAATAGCGAAGACATCTTGGCAGTGCCATATGACAACGCAATGATTGGGGCTGGTGAACTGGAAACCAATAACTTACGTTTATGGTCAGCAGAATTGCCACACTCAGTTGATAACGAATACGTGACCCCTGAAGTCCGTAGTCGCGTTAAAGCAATTTGTCGTGACTTGTACCCAGATGACTCAACGTATGATGGTCGAATCTTGCGTTTGCGCCAAGAATATTTCTTCTCATCAGCTGGTATTCAATCAATCGTGCGTCACTTCTTGGATCATCACGATGATATTACCGAATTGCCTAAATACGTGGCGGTGCACATTAATGATACGCACCCAACGTTGGTAATTCCTGAATTGATGCGGATTTTGGTCGATGATATGGGGATTGATTGGGAAAAAGCATGGGACATTACGACCCACACGATGACTTACACAAACCATACATTGCTGGCAGAAGCCTTGGAAACTTGGCCAATTGATGCCATCAAGACAGAAATTCCCCGCATTTACCAAATTATTGACGAAATCAATCGCCGTTTCTTTATGGAAATGCAAGGCAAGTTTGATGATAATTTGATTACGAGCATCGCTCCAATTGGGGATGGCAGCATCCGCATGGCGTATTTGGCAGTGATTGGTTCATCATCTGTGAATGGGGTTGCACCATTACACAGTGATTTGCTGCAAAAAGACGTATTGAAGGGCTTGTACGCCATTTCACCAGAGAAGTTTAACAACAAAACTAATGGGATTGCTTTACGCCGTTATGTGCACGAAGCAAATGAACCATTGGCCAAGTTGATTGATTCTAAACTCGGCAAAGTTTGGCGTGACCAACCAATGGCGATTGATGGTTTGACAGCCTATGCTGACGATGACCAATTCCTCCAAGAATTAGCGAAGGTTAAACAAGCAAACAAGCGCGCCTTTGCGAAATTTATTGATGATAAGCTAGACATTCAAATTAATACAGATGCGATCTTTGACGTTCAAATTAAACGTTTGCATGCCTACAAGCGTCAAGTCTTGCACTTGTTCTATATCATCACGGAATACCACCGAATTAAGGCTAACCCCAAGGCTGACTTCACACCACGTGTACACATCTTTGGAGCTAAAGCGGCACCTTCATATTACTACGCGAAGTCAGTTATTAAGGTGATTAATGAAGTTGCTAATATGATTAACAACGACCCTGAAGTTGGGGATAAGTTGAAGGTTGTCTTCATTCCTAACTACAGTGTTTCAATTGCTGAAAAGATTATTCCAGCTGCCGATATTTCAGAACAAATTTCAACAGCTGGGAAGGAAGCTTCTGGGACATCAAACATGAAATTGATGGCTAACGGAGCGTTACTTGCGGCAACCCTTGATGGTGCGAACATTGATATCATCAAAGCTGCTGGTCGTGAAAACGAATATGTCTTTGGTTTAACGACGGCAGAAGTTTACAAATACTACGAAAACAATGATTACTCAGCTCAAGCTGAATATGATCGTAACCCTGAATTGCAACGTGTGCTTAACTCATTGATTGATGGCTCAATTCCAAACATTCAATCAGAAGGCTGGGACATTCACGATTCAATGTTGCGTGATAACGATCAATACTTCGTGCTAGCGGACTATGCTGATTACGTGAAGACCCAAGACCAAATTAGTCACGACTACCTTGATAAGAAGGCTTGGACGAAGAAGTCACTGGCTAATATTGCAGCAAGTGGGGCGTTCTCATCAGATTACACGGTAGCACGTTATGCCGACGAAATTTGGCACGCACCTTATGCGAAAGATTTACAACTACTGGATAAGTAATTAGCACAACTAAAAAATAAGGACGGGTGAGTGTATGGCAATCTATTTTGATCCATTAAAAATTGAATACAAAAAACCTTTCGGGGCGGTCCTCTATGGGACAACGATTGATTTTGGCATCAAAATCGAGCACGAGCAAGTCCACTCGGTGACCTTAAATGTAATCGAGGATCAGCGTTATGCCCCCAAACAAGTTGTCGAATTTCAACCTAATAAGAGTAATCACTGGATTGGTCAATTTACGGCGAACAATGCTGGTTTGTATTTTTATTATTATGAAATCACGTTGCAAGACCGGACGATTTACTATGGTGCCAAAGAGAGTGGCATGAGCGGCTCCGGCCAGTGGTATAACAACCTGGATGAAGTGCACTCATACCAATTGACGACCGTAAGCAAAATCGAAAAGGTGCCCGATTGGTATAAAAATGCCATTTTCTACCATATCTTTGTCGACCGTTTCAACAATGGTAATCCCGATGGCAAGGTGACGGCACCTAAACCTAATACGTTCTTGTATGGGCAAATGAGTGATGCACCGATGTATATTCGTGGAGTCGATAATGAAATTGCCCGCTGGGATTTTTACGGCGGTAATTTTAAAGGTATCACCCAGAAACTGGAGTATTTGCAAAATCTTGGCGTAACCGCGTTGTATTTGAGTCCGGTTTTTGAATCGCGCTCAAATCACCGCTACGATACGGCAGATTATCTGCAAATCGACAGTATGCTGGGTAGCTTAGCCGATTTTGATGCGTTGTTGGCGGCTTGTCACCAACGGGGAATGCATGTCATTTTGGATGGTGTGTTTAACCACGTGGGTTCAAATTCACGTTATTTCAATCTGTACGGCACGTATGAAGATTTAGGCGGCGCAGAATCTGAAAATTCACCATACTTCTCATGGTTTGATTTCTCTGAATTTCCAACGGAATACAACAGTTGGTGGGGCGTCAAAGACTTACCGGTCGTGAATAAAAATGATGATGCATACCAAAAATTCATCTACAAAACACCCCAGACTTCGGTCATTGATTACTGGACGAAGCGGGGCGTTGACGGTTGGCGGCTTGATGTGGCTGACGAATTACCTGATAATTTTATCAAAGGGATTCGCACCGCTCTAGACCGGGCTGGTAAAGACGGCGAAACGGTATTGATTGGGGAAGTCTGGGAAGACGCCTCCAATAAAATTGCCTATGGTGAACGACACTATTATTTGAATGGTGACATGTTGCACGCAGTGATGAATTATCCATTCCGCAGTTTGATGTTGAAGTTATTGAATGGTGAGATTAGTATCATGGACTTTGTTTTGCATGTTAAAACTTTGCAAGAGCACTATCCGAGTTGGACGTTCAAACATAATTTCAATAACATCGGCACCCACGATACGGAACGGGCGCTGACGATGGTTGGTAAGTCGATGGACAAATTCAACTTACTCGTGCAAATGTTCATGACGTTGCCAGGTGTGCCATGTATCTATTACGGTGATGAAACGGGTTTGACGGGTGGCAAAGATCCCGAAAACCGGGCGTTCTATCCGTGGGATGATGTGAACCCTGAAGCGATGAACATTTACCAAGACGCGATTGCCATGCGTAAAAAGTACAGCTGGCTAGTTGATGCGAGTTTCGATATGTTCCCATTGGGACGTGGGGTTGGTTACATGTATTACCACGAAAATGGGCAATATGTAATCTTCGCCGTGAATCCAACGGACATGACCCAGACGTTTACATCTGGGCAAGCTGACACAAGTAGCATGGCGCTATGGCCAGAACGTTTGGTTGAAATGTACCTGAACGATGTGGTGGTAAAGCCATATAGTATGGTGGCAATTGATAATTCATAATATTTTTAAAAAGGAAGTGGAAAAGGCTGAAACTAGCTTTTCCACTTCCTTTTTTGATGTAGCTGAAGCTTGGCCACTACGTGCCAGTAAATTACTTGGCGCACCACGCTGGAAGCAACCTTCGAAGCCAGTCTGTGCTTATGCCTGCGAACCGGCAACGCAAAACATCCCAGCATTTTGTTTCACAAAATACTGAATCTAATCCTAACGCGATTAGATTAGCCTTGCAGGCTGGATGTCTGTCTTGGGAGGTTCGGATAAGCTGGGACTCTAAGGAATAAATTCCTAAGAGTCCTCATCTTATCCTCAGCGGCGATATGTGTTTCACACATCTCACCCCAGTCGCGGTGTAAAGGCTGCGCCCGCCAAGTAATTTACTGTCACTCCGTTAGTTAGTGATAATGCTCAAACTAGTGAAAAAGTCGTTGGTGGGCAGATTCAATAAAATCGGTTATCACTGATTTTGTGATGTGCTTGAACGAGTGCATAAGGTATATTCCGTGATACGTGAGCATTCGTAAACAAAAGTGCAGAAATGACAATCCCATGCTTGAATAAATCATTTTAATTGACGGTGATCATAAAATTTTGGTTATCAATAGTAAAGTATCGAGCATATTGAATAGGGTATAAATGGAAATAGCTAAGGCAACAGCGTGTTGCGTGATGTGATTCGCTTATTTATGTCGAAAATGTGATTTTTTTGTGCAGAATTGACATCGCCGGAAATTCTGGAAATATGGGTGGAAGTCAGGAGTGAAGATTGAAATTGGGTAAACCGCTGGATTTTTAGGTAATTAAATGCCGAAATAGTTGATATTAATATACGTATTCCTGAAATTCGGCAATTAGTCAGTGCGCTGATTAGTTTTTTGGAAATGGGGTTAACATTTTCTAATCTTTATAGAAATAAGCCTTAATTGTTACCGTAGAAGTCATAAATTCGTCATGCTTAATCGTTAAAATTTAACTACGTTGTACGTGGAGATAGTACAGCAGAATGCAACTAGGCATGCTAGCTACATAAAATTAACCGGAAGGAGGAGCATCAATTGTTCAAAATTAAAATAAAACACATAAATATATTGATGGTTCTCCTAATGGTGACGGGGATTATCCTCGCAACAGTTGTCCCAACGATTGAATCAATCTCGAATGCGCGCTCGATGAAAGTTCAGGTTAATAGCAAGGACGAAAAGCCCCTGATTGATGGTGAAAATTATTCGTTCACGAGTCAAACTAAGCGCCATGATCACAAGGTAGATTGGACATTTAAGTTTACGAAAAATAAGAGTACTGATCCTGAACAATTCAGCTTAGTTTTAAACGAGAACCAGACGGATTTTGATAACTTTGATGATTTTTCGGTTAACGGTAATGACCTCGCGATTCCCGATGTGAAAGAAGCAGTGGAAAAACTCGTGGCTGACGAAAAAGAAGACATTGAAGAATTAGAACAAGATGACGACGAAGCCCGTGAAGCCACACAACATGGGACGCTAACTTGGCAAGAAACGGCCGATGAAGATGATACGAAGCAAAACGATGATAAAGCTACAAAGCAAACTAACGATGAGCCTAAATATCAATTAGTTTATACAACGGCGGAACCAACGAAGCAGGCCGAAGAAATCGAGATTACTTTCTCAACCCGCATTAACGATGAAGTCTATGCAGCTAATACGGAAGTTAAGTTGGAAGTTCAACCACACTTGATTGCGGGCATGACCGAAAAATTGCCACTTGGGGATGAAGATGACAAAAAGCTCGCTAAGAATGCCAAGTCGTATGAATTAACGGTCGATGCTAAGGTTCTATCTGAGGCGCCAGATGGGATTAAGGAAGCGCAAGATGTTGTTGAAACTTTTCAGAATGATAAGACACGTACTGAGTCAGATGCAGAAGTAACTGACACACCTGAACCAAAACAGGCAGTTGCAGAAAAAACGTCGGACGCTGAAAATACGAAAAATGCGTCTGCAAAGCCAAGTACGCGATCACAAATTACATCAACGGACCCGGGCTATAGCGTGGCAACATTTGATCCATCAAAGTATCAATTTACAACTTCCGGTGGAACTGGAGCGGCGGGGACAAATTTAAAACCAACAAATAATACTTGGGAAAATGAACCGGTATCGCGGATTCAAATAACACGAGATGCACAATCAACGGATTGGCGAACATATACGGCGTGGGCTAATACAACAACGAATGTTGGTAATACGTACGCAAATAGTAATAGCACGACTGCACCGGGAAACGGTACTAACTTGCAGATTTACCAAAAAGATGATTCTTTCGGATTTAATGGACAGGCGCCTAATCAAAACTTGAGACGCTATGCAAATGGTGAATTTTTCGGTGATCCACAGACGGCAGCCAATGCTAGAACAGACGCAACGCGGTTAGGCTACCTGTTCGAATTTAATTTCGGTGCAGCTGGTAATTATGCTGCACCAGCTAATCCGGCTTGGACGAACAGTCTGAAACTGTATGTTCAGTATAGTAATGCGGGTAAATATTATACGCCGGAACATCCTGCTGGCTTGCAGATGGGGGCATTATTGACCTTCAGTGAATTTAAATTTGGAAATAATGGTACCGGTAACCGAACAACCGGTATGGCTGATCACCCAATTCTTGATGTATCTAATTCATTAATGGGTGGATTTATGATGGATGGTATCCGTGATATTCGGGTGCAAATTCAATACTTCTCGGTAAAAGAAAATGGCGATTTTGACAAGCTGTTAGATATTCAGCCAATCACAACTAGTAATCCAGCATTGCAGTCGTGGTTATCAATTGGACCATTGGTTAATCACAGTGCAGGTACAGCCGGTGATTACCGCGGTTCAGAGGCGGTTTCAAAAACGTCAGACATCGGGAATCATAGCTTACTGATTGAACCGTCAATTGGCTCATTAATGACTAAAATACCCACTAATGCTGGGAATAATATGAATGCTTACGCGGATATGTATACGTCAACTACCACTAGGTGGGAAGACAAGCTCGGAATGGTTAACTTTGAAAAGCAGGCAATTTCATTTCAAGTTGTTGGAACGACGAACGAATTCAGGTTCAAAAATGGGAATGGTTATTTCCTAAAAAGTTTTAGTTCAAGTTTCGTCCGACCGGTGTCACCAAAACAACCGACTAAGCAGGTTACGGCTAGTGAAACTAATCTTAATGCCGATGAATTGAATGCCGCTAATCCGGCGAATAAATCAACAATCAGATTGAACGATGGTGAAACTACAACCACGACAACGGCCAATTATACGTACAATGATAATACGAATCGGACGTTGAATAGCGGAACTAATAATACGTGGTATGGATTGACAACGGCTTATCCATCGGGAATGAATGTTAGAAGACAGAGAACAGGTAATACTACAGCAACGTTTGGCACATATACGGGTGGGACAGCCCAAACGCCTACAGGAGCAGCTAATCTTACAGCTCAAAGTGAGGGATTTGGAGCAATCGTTTGGAATCGTAATAATGGTACATTGAAAAATGCAGGTAATGCGTTGATTGTAGCAGGAACAGGGAACAATACGGCACCTACATATGTCGATACACGTCAGCGCCAGCTTACAATTGACGGTGACTGGGCCCTTTATCCAGATGGTACTTATGTGAGACGCGTTGGTGGCAAAATTTATCAAGGAAAATTACGAGCGAACAATTTTAGTACGCAAGCGTTATTGCAAGCGAATATGCCAGGATATGCGGGTGCAGTAGTAGCACCATATTTGACGGGAACATTGCCAGTAGGGTTGGAACAGTTGGAAGTGCAGGTGTTGCCATCAGGAACGGGTACATCATTTAGTCGGTATACGGCGGGGACTGAAACAACCACGATAAATACTACTAAACTTTATGATGCAACCAAGAATCCAGCAACTGGTGAATATCGGAACAACCAAGTAGCTAAGGTCCACTATTATGACATTTCACAGCCGACATACCACATTCCAAATGAAAGTGTGACTAAGCCAGGTGAAATCACAATTAAAGATACTTTGCCGGTTGGGATAAAACCGAATTTTCCGGGCACACAAGAGCCAGATTATGATAATGCATTAGGCGCCATCCCGTGGAATTTCAGTAATAACAACACAACATCTGTTAGTCTATGGAACACTACAGGTGCCCAGCTGACATTGAACAATAATAGCGGGCGGGTGAAAATTCAAAAAATCACGAATGAAGACGGACAATTACAATATGCGATTGAATGGACATTTACGGCAGCAACTATTAATGCTTTAACGTTTGATGGTGAGAAATTTGTTGTCCGGATTCCAGTAATTGTTAATACTGCTAGCGAAGATATAAAAAAAATCACGGATGAAAATCCTTATCCAGCATTTGAAATATATAATCAAGCGCAAACTTATTTTAAAACGGAAAGTCCACAAAATGAAGGACTGGCGTTTAACTGGAATGGTTTGACTAATACCGTTAAAACGCAAATTAGATTTACTGATTTTGCGGATAATGAACGTTTTATTAGGTTAGGCTTGAAGAAAATTTGGAATGATCCAAGTAATGCTGATGCAGCACAAATGGCGGCCTCGGGGATGCAAATTGTGCAAAATGCTAATACGGCACAACCGGATTATGTCGAATATCGAATTTATCGCAAAATCGGCACGCAGCCGGAAACGTTCTTCCGTGCAGAACGAATTGAAAAGCCTAATCCTGGGATATACCAATGGCCAACCCGAATTATTGAAGGGCTAACCAACATGGAAAGGATAGGCACAACCATACAACCCGTAACTTATTCCGTGGAAGAAGTTGTACCAGAGCACTATCGGTTAGACAAACAAGTCCATTATGCGCGTGACACTGAGCCGACGCGCCCAGAGTTAACGGTGTCAGTTGATGGTCATGATCGTGAATTAGATGAATATTTTGAATTTACTAATCGACCAATTGTGCAAGTTAGTGGTCGTAAGGCGTGGAATGAGAACGGTAAGACGGGAATTACCCACTCTGGTTTGAAAGTTTATCTAATTCAAGATGATGCAGTATTAATGGACACGACAGTGCAAGCGACGCCAACGACTAACTGGAATTATAGTTTTAATAATCGTGATCGTTTTGGTTTTGATACGAATAATAATAAATGGTTTGAACACCGCTATTCAGTAACCGAAGATGACATGGAAAACTATATCAAGCTAGACGATACGCGTGCAATCGACGTGGAAAATGGTGATGTAACGCATAATATGACGAATACCAATCAGTTTGTACCCGATTGGATGCCAGTTGATGGTCAAAAAAGTTGGTCAGATACGGGGAACATCGCTAATAAACGTCCAAGCAAATTAATCTTAAAGCTGTATCGGGCAAAGTTTAATGGCACGCCAACTTTAGTTAGTACGTATGTCACTGATGCGAATGGTGGGGATGGTACTGGTGGACTAGGAGCTTGGGAATTTGATTTTGGCTCGAATAATGCGATTTGGAATTTACCAACAGACCAGCTTGATTATGCAAGAAGATATGGTTATTTTGCGAAAGATTACTTGGACGAAGATGGTAATCGTAAAAAGTATACTTACTCAGTTAGAGAATTTACTTATGATGATGCCGGTAAAGAAATCGATTCTGTACCGGGTTATAAGAATAGTTTGACTGAAATGAGATTAGCCCCATTACCTAATTATGTTGACCCAGTGACGGGTAAGGCACCGGCAGAAACAGCCCACGGGTATGAATTTTCATTAGTTAATACAATTGATACTTTTACAGCTTTAACTAACCGTAAAACAGTGTGGTTAAACGTGGTTTCAGCCAGTGATACGACGCAAGCATTGGCAGGTGTGCGTTTTGCAGTTTATCAATTTGATACTAGTGTGAATGCATGGACGTTCTATAAGGAAAGTGTCACGAATGCCAATGGTGACGTCCGTTTTGATAATCTCGATGCCGGTTTAAATAACCCAGCGGGTACCGGGGCAGCGCGTGACCGGGGCGTGAAATATCGCTTGGTGCCAATTAGTGCGCCAATTGGTTATGAAGTTCCTAAGTACGAATTAGAATTTGAGCTAGTGTATAACATGGCGGTGGCAACAGCGTCAGTTGGTGGTAGTTCAAGACCCGCTATTCCTGAGAAGAAGTACACGGTGTTACAAAATGCGTCAATGAAATTGTATACGCCAACCGGTACCGGCGCATCGCAACAAAGCGGTGTTGCTAGCGGACAAGCGTTTACTAATACATCACAAACGTTGACGAACACGGCAACGACTAATACCGCTAATTTTGGTAACATTCAGTCGGCCGTTACTTTGGATCGTGATTATAACATTGGTAATTCACATAACGTGGGGAACCCAGCTGTGACAGGAACCGGGGCGATTTACGGAGCACCTTCCTACCAGTTTGGTACTAATAACACCACGTTCTACAACGGAACAATTGGAGTTGGTGCTAATGGTACTGATCCAAGAACACGCCAAGAACTAGCTATTACAATTCCTGGTGTCGCGATTCATAGTAATAATATTGATCGTGAAATTAGATTGGTTATCAAGTTAGATCGACGGCAAACGCCATTTCCAACAACTGGTGGAGTTGGGTTAGTAATATTTATCGTTGGGGCGCTAGGAATGTTAAGTATTTATGCTTGGCGTGTCTGGCGTGAAAAATCAACCGAACTACGAGGTGGAGCAGATGAATAGAAAAAAAATAATTCAAAGGCAACGAAAGAAAAAGCCACCAAAACTAGTTGATCGGCTAATTACTAACTTGATTGGGATTATTGGTACATTGGCATTGCTATATCCATTGGTCTCTAATTTTTACTCGGCATGGACTGAGGACTTAGCCGTGAATCGCTATTCACAAGTTGTTAAACAAGCCACGAAAGCCCAAAAATTTAAAGCAACCCGTTACATTAGTGCTTACAACGATTCGCTCCATGGTGAACAGTCAGCCTTAGAACGGCAAGTGATTACGACAGATCCGTTTACGGAAGCTGAACATGAAAAAGCGAAAACGAAACATACTGAACAAAAAAGGCCAGCCCATAAAGAGCTAACGGATAACTTAATTGGTGATTTAGTTGGAACGTTAAATATTCCCAAAATTAATCAAAAGTTGCCAATTTATGGGGGAACATCGGCCTACCAGCTATCACAAGGGGTTGGTTTAGTTGAAGGTACGTCAATTCCATATCATGGAAAAGGCGTGCACTCAGTAATTGCGGGGCATCGTGGTTTGGTTAAGGCGGAAGTTTTTCGCCACTTAGACGCCTTAAAGTTCGGTGATTACTTTTATATCAGTAGTAACGGCGAGGAGTTTGCTTACAAAGTGGATGACATTCGGGTGGTGACACCAACCGAAGCGGCTGACTTTAAATTAGATAAGCACAAGAATTACGTGACGTTGATGACTTGTACGCCATACATGATTAATTCACACCGGCTCTTAGTACGGGGTTATCAAGTACCGATGAATAAGGTAGCGAAGAGTTGGCCAAATTGGTTGAAACCACTGTTATGGGTACTAGGAGCGCTTGCATTATTAATGTTCTTGCTATGGCTACTCTATCGACGGAAAAAACAAGCGCCACTAGAAGTTATCATACTATATCCGCATCCATTTACGCGGAAGTATAGTGACTTTTACGTAAAGTAAAAATAAATTACTATCACAAGAAATGAGGAAAGATACATGGAACATAGTTTGAAAGGAAAAAATAAACATAGATTATTTTCATTAGTGTTGATTGTTACACTATTGTTCAGTTCGTTTGCTAATATCTGGCAGACAAAGGTCAGTGCGGCGGAGCCTTTGGACAAAATAAAAATCGAAGTTACTAAAACATGGTATGAAACAATGCCAACAGGTGATAACTTGATTGATAACAAAGGTAAAGTACAGGAAACGAACTTGGGAACGCCGGAACAAGGAGCCCAATTTCGACTGTACCGTTTAGGGAATAAAAATGATGCAACCGTAGCAAATCACTTTACCGATGAAATGTACAGTGATCTAGTGGGATTAATTGAAGAGTATCGGTTTGATGCGATTAAGTCGGGAAGTTACACCATCGAAGCAAACGATTACCCGAATATCAAAGAAAAACTTAAGGCAGCTTTGGGTAACTCAGATACAAAAACCATTGAAAATACTGGTTCCGTAACTGCCAGTGAAGAATTTAATACTATAATCAATCTGCTGTTGCAAAACTATATAACAGCTGACGCTGTGACACGTGTTAGTTCTACAGGTACAGATAGTGCAGGTACAGGTACTCACAACACGGACGCTGCTGGTAAAATTAATTTTTCAAATATTTCAAACAACTCACGTTACGTCTTGCTTGAAATAGCAACTACCAAAACAGGGAAGCGGCAAGTTGCGACACCAATGTTACTTGATTTACCGATTATGGTTGAATCAACAGGTGAACCATTGAATATCACTGGTAATGATACGTTGCATGTGTATCCCAAAAATGAATATCCAGTAGGTGGTTCACAATTTTACAAGTATGATGGAACTTCATTAAAGCAAACAACAAAAACACCGATTGCCGGAGCTAAATTTTTGTTATACAAAATGCCAGCTGGGGCAACGGAAAAAGCATGGTCAGAATTACCAAACAACCAGTTGGATGTCACTGCAAGTAGGAACACAGCCGCTAATTGGCCGAGTTTTGAAAGCGGTGTAACATACAAGGTGAGTGGGGTATCGGATGTAACTCGTGTACTTGCAACGGAATCAAATAGCACGCAGGCGGTACCGCCAACTAATGGTGAATTTAGCAGTCAGGCTGATGGGAAGATTGCTGTTGCCAATTTACCTAAGGGACGCTACTTTTGGATTGAAGCAGAACCGGCAGACGGTGGCTATTCTTTAAATCGTTATCCAATTTGTTTTGAAATTAATAATACGAATGCTAATGGAGCTGGTACACATGCAGCATTGCCAAATTATGGCAATGGGTTTGAAACATTTACGGTACCCAACTCAAGTCCAGAAGTAACCAAAGTTTTTACCAACTATGTAAAGCCAACTTTTGACAAAACACTGAAGGTGTTAGGTGATGCTAATGCAACTTTGGGTAGTGTGACAAATGATACGCTTAATATGGATAATAGGGGAATTCAAAAATTTCAGTACACATTAAAGGCAACCCTACCTGATCCTAATCTTGTGTTTGGTGATAGTCAGTATTTGTCATTCTACGATATTTTTGCAACAAAAAAATTAAATACTTGGGATTTAACGACTAACGAAGGTGATTTATTAAATGTGAACACTGATGGTGTATTTAAAAAAACAGATTTCCCGACAACCGGAGACCACAAAAAGGGGCTCTATTACGATAGTGGGCAAGAAATGTTGCCGCTAACAAGAATTACGGAAACGACATTAAATCCGCGCTTAGTTATCAAAAACCAAAAAGGCGAAACTATGGGATACTATAGTGCAGCGGCAGACACTGCAAATGACCCACTTTATAAAGGGAAATTCTTGGATGGATATGCTGATGATCAGAGCCAGTCAGGAATTGCGCACCTTGGTTGGTTTGATATTCGTAAAGATGCACCATCAAGTAACGGATGGGAGGGTGTGTTACCACAGAATCAACCATTTGAACAAGGTACACCCGCAGGTACACAATTGTTATGTACGGTTAATGTTCCAGAATTAGAAACACATTTAGGTGGAAAGGAGGCAGTAAAGGATGTTTATTCAATCGAATTCGAATTCACTGCAACTCCAGAAGATGGCTTGTTTAACAAGGGTATTGAAATCGATAATGTCGGTCAGTTCGAATGGGCCGGTGGAACAAGTGAAGACACGATTATTGAACGTGAAGTTAACTTCAAAACAGGTGGTCAAAACTTCATTAAGTTAGATGGTTCGTCGAAGGCAAGCGAGGCTGGTATTGATGCGGATCATCCATATAATGAACTAGCAGGAGCAGAGTTCCAATTGCGTCGACATACTTGGACTGGTACGGCGTGGAAAGTTGACTACTTACAAGCCGGAAATAGTGCTAAAGAACCGTATACAGTACCCACTAGCACTAGTAACACAGTTTTGAATTGGACTACAGACGTAAAAACTGATACAGGTGCTGCTACGTACTACAAAGACAAAAAAATTGCTAACTCAGGTAATAACCACCCAACCGTCTTTAAATCAGATGCTAATGGGGTGATTGCAGTCCGTGGTTTGGCACCAGCAGGTCTCAATACAGATCCTGAAAGGAATCATGACATGTATTATGATTTGGTCGAAATTAAAACACCAAATGCTGAAACTGCTTCGGCACAACAGTATCGGTTGAAGAAAGAACCAATTAACTTTGCTGTTGTTGCCCAAGATTTATATAAAACTAATAATGCTATTAAATTAGGAGTATCATCAGCTGTTGATAAAAATTATGCGATTGTGATGGGTAACGTTAAGGGAACGAATAATAGCTTGATTGATGTTCGGAATTTACGAGCTACCCCATTCCCAATCACTGGTGGTATTGGTTCACTATTCTTGATTCTCCTTGGTCTTCTTGGCGTAGGTTACTGGTACATGCGTAAGCGTCGAATGACTTTAGCTGAACAAGAAGCAGAATAGTTAATATTTAGCACGATAGCTACGATATTCGGTACTGCGTCAATTCACAGTTACGAATAAGTAGTTTAAGCGAAATTTGGAGCACAATCGCGCAGGTGACAAACTGTTACCTGCGTGTACATATAATGAAAATCGGTGGCGCTGAATTTAGTTTCACGTGAAACATGAAGGCAGCACTAACAACATCGGAAAGGAGCCAACGCATGACAAATAAAAGACCACATCACCATGTCCGTCTTTGGGGACTTTGCTTGGTTTTATTGAGTATTTTAAGTGTGGCGGGGTTGCTGAAGTTTTCGGCTTTTATTCACGCGGATGAGTCGAATACGTATCAGCTCCGGGTGCATAGCGAGTTAGCTGGGCAAGTGGCGCTGGTGCCATTGGACAAGCTGGATGAAGCGGCGGAAAAACGTCTGCTTGAGCCACAAGCAGCGACTAACTACTACCAAGCGCATCAAGATATTGCCCAGATGGTCACAGTTGGCCCAGATAATACGGGGATAACAACTTTAGCTAAAGGCAATTACTTGCTTGTGCCTGTGAGCACGATGGCAAAAGACCGGATGCTCTTACCGATGATTATTGATTACGATAACATCGTCAAAGAGCAACAACTTGATGCTGAAAATCAGGTTGATTTGTACATGAAACAGTCTGTTGTTGGCTCAATGCAAGTTACTAATTTAGTGATTGGCACGAGTACCGTGTTGATTGGTTCGCAGTTTCGTTTGGTCCACTATGACCCGACTAAAGTGGATATTACAAAGTGGACGGCAAATGAGTTGCGTGAATCACCAAGCCAATTGGGGGTGGAATACTTTGATTTAACAACGGACGAAAATGGGCGGATTAAGGTTGATACCTTGCCATTTGGGTTTTATTACCTGGTACAACTGAGTGTGGATGGTAAGTATGACTTACGTGACACACCGATGTTTTTTGAAATTTCAGCAAGTGCGCCAACTTGGGGCTTTGATCCCGCCGAAAAATTCTACAACTATCCTCATCCACAGTTAACTAAAACGGCTGACCGGGAAAGTTTTGAGTTCTCATATTCACGGCCGTTTGATAAAGTGCCAGCGCAATATCGGATGCCGTGGACGGTGACAGCTGAGCTCCACGCCAAAATTGATGAATTCCAGAATTTGAAGTTAGTTGATAATCTCGGCAAACATTGGAACTTAGCACCGGATTCACTTAAGGTTATTGGTAAAACAGCTACTGGACAAAAAATTACACTACAAGCTGGCGTGGATTATCAAATGACGACAACCGTGAACGGCAAAAACGAGCATGAGTTAGCGTTGGAATTGGTTAAAAACGGCGTGGCAACCAGTCAGAAGATAGCTGATGTGGTTAGTTTGCAACTTGATTACACGACGATTACTGACAATTTACCAACTGACAGTAATCGCGTGTGGTACCACGATGCCAAGGTTTTTGATAACCATATTGACATGTACTATAGCAATTTGGCGGATCCGTTGCATACTTTATCAGCTGATGCGCATGTGTGGGTTGGTGGATACCATATTCAAGTGGTCACAACTAAGAAAAATTTAGCTAAGAGTGACGTCATTGCCAATCCAAAACATAAGCAAAATCCTATTACGTTAAAAGGCACCGAACAGTATGGCCTTTCGCAGACAAAACCGGTGAAATACTACCCACTTGATGGAGCCAAGTATCGGGTGTACCGCGAACGTGCTAGGACTAAAGAATACCTCCATTACAATGATCAAGGTACTTTGGAAAGCCGAACAACCTTACAATGGCGGACGCAGCCAATTGAAGCAACGGTCTTGACGGCTGGTGACGGCTGGTTAACAGTTAACGAAGCTGCTAATGATAAGACCGGTAAGTTCGTGTTGACGGGGATGCAAAAGGGCCAGTATTATTTGGAAGAAATTACGCCGCCAAAAGGTGGTTATCGACCTTTGAAGCAAATTGTGCCGTTTGAAATTCATGAAGCGACATGGCCAGCTTCGTTTGACGCACCAATTGTCATTCGTTACGACCTTAGTAAAGCAGCGAGTGTTTACTATCCTGAGACTGGTGGTGAAGATGTAAAGCATCCTAAAAAAGTTAGTAAACCAGGAAAGAAAAATATCATCCAAGAAAGATTAGATAATTTCTTTCCAAAAACGGGTGGAATAGCCATCCAATTGATTGCTTTTGTTGGGGGCATTATCTTGATTATATTGGCATTCTTACTTGGGAAACGCCAACGAAAAGATAAAGCCACTGATTAATCCAAAGGAAGCGACCAGCGATGGGCGTTCTTTTTGGAAAAATGAAATTTGTTTGAGTAGCACGGCAGCGACAATATCGGTATAATTAAAATATTATTGATTTGATTAACAATGGGGAAAGGGGTTTATCATGAAAAAAGTATGGATGTTAGTAATGGTAATCGTTGCATTATCAACACCGGTAGTAGGGGCGGCAGCGAGTACGACAGTAGTACCGGTAGCGCGAACAGCAAAGTTAGCACGACCACATTTCAATTACGTGGGTAACAAATTAACAATCTGGGGGAATGCGAAGAATATTAAGCACTTGACTATCACAGTTGGTAACAAGCAGTACCAAGTGGAGCCCAAGCAAAATAAATATCGGACAACATTCAAGCTCACTGGTTTTCCTAATGTAGTATTTAAGTGGCATGGTAAAGCTGGCACGGGGACGGCCAGTTATTCGGAAAAGCATTATACGAGTAAGAAACCAGTTGTTCAGCAGGCGACAGGCGTTAATCCAGTTGCGTTTACTGAACCAGGCGCAAGTGTTTATAGTGGTGTTTTCTTAACCGATGGAACAATCAGTGCGACGGCAGGCGCTAAAGTCATTCTTTATAAGAATAAGCAAAAAATCGGTAGCTATCAGCTCGGTAAGAAAGCCAAGCATTTGAGTTTCTCGTTGATGACTAAAGCGATGCTCCAAGATAATCAATACCATGTGGTAGTGAAAGCCAAGCACCGTAAAGCAAGCCACAGTGTCTACCTGACTAGGGTGAATACGACGGATGGTGGCATGGCAATTGCATAAGACGATATAAATGTAGCTAAGCCCGGACACAACATAATTACGAAGCCGGTACACAAAATAGTGTGCGCGTTATTTTATGTTAGATGGGGAATGTGGCTTCATTGACTTACAACAATAGGCTCGGTTCTAAACCGTATTGGAGGTTCAGTAAGGGAGAAAACCGAGCCTATTGTTGTGCGTTCGAAACTATTAAACCACCGTTTGTCGTGATTTTTTAGCTTAAGAACGTCGTTAATGCTTGGTATTACAATCAATTATGGATTTGTGGTAAGATTATTAAATTAATATTTTCTCATAGAAGGAGACATGCTAATGAACAACAGATCATCACTTAGTTGGAAACAGTATGCGTTAATTGCTTCAACTGTTTTTGGCTTGTTCTTTGGCGCCGGAAATTTGATTTTTCCAGTGAGCCTTGGACAACAAGCAGCAAATAATATTTTTAGTACTGGGGCCGGTTTCTTATCAACCGCGATTTTATTACCGCTTCTAGGGATTGTGGCGATTGCGGCAACCCGGGCGCGTGGGGTTTACGACTTGGCTAAACCAGTCGGACATAAGTATGCGACCTTCCTAATGGTAGCGTTGTTCGTGCTGATTGGACCAGCTTATGCAATGCCCCGGTTGGCTACCGTACCTTACACGATTGCTTTTGAACAATACGTGAAGCCTAGCCACAGCGCGTTGTTCTTATTCATTTTCTCATTGCTGTTCTTTGGCTTAACGTATATTCTGTCAGTTAATGAAAATAAAATCTCAGATGTTATTGGTAAGTACCTGAACCCATTGTTCTTAGTATTAGTTATTATTTTACTTGGTTTCATCATTTTTAAGCCAATGGGTAGTACCGCGGGATTTAATGCAGTTGCGCCATATAATACCGCACCATTTACGAATGGATTCTTGCAAGGTTATGGGACGATGGATGCCTTGGCTTCATTGGAATTTGGGATTTTGGCAGTGACGTTTGTGGCTAACTTGGGTGTTAAAGAACCTAAAAAGAATGCCATCACAACGTTTAAAGCTGGTTTGTTTGGGATTTTGGGCATGGGAATCATTTATGCCGGTTTGATGTATGCCGGTGCGACATCATTGAATCACTTCCCAATCGGTGCCAATGGGGGTGTTGTCCTTGCACAAATCGCCGAATATTACTTCGGTCCCTTTGGTTCAGCGATCTTTGCGGCAATCGCGGGCTTAGCATGTATTACCACCGCAATCGGGTTGGCTTCGGCCTTTGGGGTCGCCTTCCACGAGCGTTGGCCACGTTTCAGCTACCGGACTTACGTTGCCGTACCGGTTTTCTTAAGTTTCTTGTTAGCTAACGTTGGTTTAACGGAATTGATCAAGATTTCTGTGCCATTCCTGTTCTTTGTTTACCCATTGGCAATCACGCTGATTATCTTGTCATTGACACGTCCCTTGTTCCACGGGGCCCGGCCAGTGTACGTCTGGGTGACAAGCTTGACTCTAATCTCGTCAGTTCTCGATGCAGCCGCCGGGTTTAAAGACTTGATTAAAGCGCAATGGCTACATGACCTAGTGGACTGGGCGATTAAGTACGTGCCGTTATACAAGTACCAATTAGACTTTATTGTGCCAGCCTTGATTGGCTTGGTAATTGGTTTGATTATTTACATGGCTAACCGACAAAAGTACATCGCTGCTTACAAACCAACATTGAATAACGATTAATAAAGTACAAAACACACAGTGCATTCAGCTGTGTGTTTTTTTGCGATGGGATTGAATAAAATTGGCCACTGCGTGCCGGTAAATTAGGAATAATGTAACTAGTAAAAAACAGTTACCAAGAACAGGCAACAGTAGCATGAAAAAACCAACGCTGAGGATAGAACCTCAGTAATTCGATGATTGAAAGTACAGAAGCGTCAATCGCCCGCTAGAATAAGTAGAACCATTAAGCACAAGCTCGGTTGGCGTATTTTGTTTTTACCGGCTCATCAAGTATAATTAATGTTTACGATGCTTTTACTTTGCGCTAATAAATATGTGAAGGCGTCTTGAAAATCAAAATGTACATAATTAACGGATATAAAATCAAAGAATTTACGAAGGAGACGTTACAGTTATGCGTTATTTTAAACATGGGTTAATACTGGTTATGTCCTTAGTGGTCGTTATTTTACTGGCCGCATGCGGTAAACCGGCAGCGCCTAAGCCGCAAAAGGGCGATTTGAAAGACTTAACCGTACAATTCGTACCTTCTTCAAATGCCGCCACGATTGCCACAAAAGTGAAGCCACTGGAAAAATTACTGGTAAAACGCCTGGGTATTCCAGTACATGTTTCTGTTTCGACCGATTACAATTCAATTGTTGAAGCGATGGGGCAAAAGCAGGTTGATATGGGGTTTTTACCGCCAGCACCGTACACGATTGCCCACCAAAAGTATGGGGCGAACGTAATTCTGCAAGCACAACGTTACGGGGTACAAGAACCCACGGGGGAACCAACTGATAAGCTGACGGATAGTTATGCGGCGGAAGTATTAGTCCGGAAAGATTCCGGTGTCAACACGATTGAAGATTTGAAAGGCAAACGCATTGCTGTTCAAGAACCGACATCGGATGCCGGCTACATTTTTCCCATGGTTGAACTTGCCAAGAAGGGGATTAAGCCCAGCGATTATACAACTGTCCCGGTAAAAGGACATGATTTAGGCGTGCTCGCTGTTGAAAACAAGGACACTGACGCGGCGTTTGTTTTCAATGATGCACGTGATATCGTAAAAGGCGACGTGCCAACAATCTTTAACGATACGAAAATTCTTTATATGACGACCCCTATTCCAAATGACACAATTGCCCTGCGAGCAGGAATCAACAAGCGTTGGCAGAAGAAGATTTCAGACGCTATGCAGGCGATTGCCAAGACTAAGCAAGGGCATGATATTATGTCGACGGTGTACTCATGGGAAGGCGTCACACCGGCTAAGGATGCAAATTATGACATCGTGCGCCAGTATGAAGCTGAAGTTGGTATGTTGAAATAATTTGTATGGCTAGCACTAAGCTTGCCAAGTTTATCAAGTGGTGCGTATGGGAATGATAACAACGAAGAACTTCTAATTGCGGTTGGAAGTTCTTTTTTCATGCATATGAATGCGGAAAACGTCGTTGGAATGCTGTATAATAAAGACAAAAATAACGGAAACGGGGGTGGCGACATGGAAGATAAAGTTGTAACTGAAAAATATTTAGATGCGCGGTTAGACGATCTTGAAAGTCGCACCGATGTGAAGTTAAAGGACTTAGAATTGAGCATCACTGCAAAGATGGACGAACGCTTTGTGGCAAGTGATGCCAAGATGGATGCCTGGTTTGATAGGGGAGCTGAACAATTTGCAGCAAGAGATGAAAAAATAGATGCTCGATTCGACAAGGTGGACGAACGATTCCAGCGAGTAGATGCACATTTCGATAAAATAGATGCAAAATTTGATAAGGTAGATGAAAAGTTCCAGCGAGTAGATGAAAAGTTCGACATAGTGAATACTAAAATTGATAGCAATCTCAAGTGGATGATGACAACGACGATTGCGATGGGCGCGGCAATTATTGCAGCGGTGGTTTATTTTTAAGACTTCTAGTCTGAGAATTATTACGAACTAACGGAGTGACGGTAAATTACTTGGCGGACGCAGCCTTTACACCGCGACTGGGTCGACATGTGTGTAACACATATCGACGCTGAGGATGAGATGAGGAGTCTAGGGAATTTATTCCCGTAGAGTCCCAGCTTATCCGAACCTCACAAGACCGCACTTTGGCTTGGGAGGTTGCTTCCAGCGTGGTGCGCCAAGTAATTTACTGGCACGCAGTGGCCAATCTTATTCAATCCCACGTAACTCGTAATAGTACAACTAAAAAGCCGCAAACTCCAAAATTTCTGGAGTTTGCGGCTTTTATTGCCATTATTTAAAATGATTAGTTATCTTCGACTTTTTTGGTTTTCACGATACGTAATGCAATCGTGATAATCCAGATACCAGCGAGGATAAACATGCTTGTTACAACCATGCCACCAGTTACAGGGAATGTGTTATTACCTGGTAATGGTACAACTACGATAGGCTTTTTAGGCTTAGGAGTTGGTTTGTGTGGCTTAGGTTTTGGATCGTCACCACCAGTACTTGGATCCCAGATTGTTAAGACGTTGGTAATTGTAATTGTCGAACCATTCCATGAATCCTTGGTGATTGTGAATTTAGCGGGTTCCTTAAGTAGATCAAATGAGATACCTGAACCAAGTGATGGTGCTTTGGTTTCTTTGATCCAGTAATCGCCATCGGCTAAACCGGTCACGCTAAATTTACCTTTTTTGCTAGTTTTAGCGTGGTCATCAGGCCAGCCTTCACCAGACTTAATCTTAGTAGCTTGTGATTGCTTGGCAACCCAAGTTACTTTACCGCGTGCATCGTTGCCAACCTTCACGTACTTCAAGTATTCATTCTTACCGTTGACTACCCGGTAAACAACGAATTGAGCGTTGTTTAGCAAGTTCTTTTCAGGATCTTGCTTCATGAAGTGTTGACCACCCGTCCAAACTTCAGCTTTGTCGTCGTATGAGACTTCAGGGCCGTTGGTTGGTTGGTAAGTGAGCGTTGCGGTATTTTTACTTGGATCTTCAATGTATGAGCTTACTAATCCGTGCCAAGGCCCATTTGCGGGTGGGGTAACTTGGGTTGAATACGTTACTTGTAAGCTCTGCACGTCAGCGATTTGGGCGTCGGCTGCGACGGGTTTGCCGTCTTTCCAGAAGTTCCAAGTAACCTTGTTAGCAGCTGGAGTGGCGGTTTCAGTGTAGTCTACGCCAGGTACAAGGGTCCGAACTGAACCGTCTTTCATTGTGGCAATGATTTGGGTACTACCAACAATAAACTTCCAGTTTTTCGCGTAATTATCCGCGATGTTCATACTGTCCATCTTAGAAAGGGTTTGTGGCAAGTTAACGTTCAGAATCCATGATTTAGTTGTTTCTAAACCAGTGAAGTCGTAACTAGGGTTACCACTAGCTTCTTTCTTAGTGATTGGGTCAGTTGGTACTGGAATACGGGTGTTGGTGATTTCAGTAGGCTTAGCGACCGTTGCAAAGGTATAATCAGCATTCAACTTGAAGAAGTATGGTGCTTCAAGTTTTTCAAATCCAAATGGTGCGGCTGTTTCTACCAAGTAGTAGTTGTTGATGCTGTTCTTTGGAATATCAATATTAGTAAATGACATTTCACCAGTTGCAGTTGAGACACGAGTTGCAATTGGATCACCATCACCGGCGGATGCTTTACCATCGTTATCGTTATCGCGGTAGAGTTCAAAGGTTGCACCAGGCAACGCATTACCGGTATTAGCTTCAACCTTCTTGAAGTAGGCGTTACCAATTGGATCATTATCAATCTTTTCAGTACCTGATGCAGGATAAGTTGTGTTAACCGCATCGTTTTCGAGGGCCCCTAATGAGAAGTAAAGTGGTGCTGTTTCAAGTTTATAACCAGCTGGAGCATTAGTTTCGATTAAGTAGAAGTGGTGTTCATTACTTTCATCGACCTTTGTTCCAAGCGGAATGTTCTTGTTAAATGTTACTTTACCATCGGCCTTAGTAGTTACCGTCGCAATTGGTTCAGTACCAACAGGTTGTTGTTTACCAGCAACTGAAGTTTCCCAAAGTTCGAAAGTTGCGCCGGCTAATGTGTTATCAGGCTGGTTAGAATCAACCTTAGTAAAGTTAGCACTACCCCACATTTTAATAGGAGCATTAATAATTGGCGCTGTAAGTTCGTACGTCAATTGGGCACTGCTCAAGCTAAATTGGTGCTTAGTGTTATCAACCACATACTTGTCGTCTGGGGTTGCTGTTTCAATCAAGTAGAAATCACGACGATTATTATCTTCCGCATCGACTAAACCAAGTGGAAGGGCATTTTCGTGAGCGCTATCGAATGAAATATTACCATCGGCATCAGATGTAGCTTGCGCAACGACAGTGTTATCGTTGGCATTACGAACTTCAAAGGTTGCACCTTGGAGGGCGCGTCCCTTATCATCATGCTTCATAAAGTAAGCAGAACCATTGAGAAGCGCTGGTGCATTTTTGATTTCTAATGGTGAAACTGCTGAATTTTCATTAAGATGCAGCGTATTTTCGCCATCACCTAACTTGAAGAAAATTCCGCTACGAGAATTAAGTGAGTAATCAGTTGGTGCTGATGATTCTTCAAGGTAGTAGTAGTGCGTGTTGTCAGCATCGTGAGTGGTTCCTAAGTCGAGATTTTCGAACCAAAGTTCACCGATGTGACCAGCTACATTACTTGAAGTTTTCGTAATTGCGTTTGTACCGGCAAGATCATTGGCGTCCGTGTTTTTGTCATCAAAATCAGTCTTACTGATTTCGTGTAACTTAAACTCAGCACCAGGCAAGCCATTCTTGAACTTACCTTCCGTGGCAACCTTCTTAAAGTAGGCATTCCCACGAATTTCATCAACGGCAGTATTTTCAATCAATTGTGGATCTGTTGTCGTAAACAAGTCACCATTTTCTTTGAAGTTAGATAATTTATCAGCATTCAAAGTAAAGAGGGTTGGCCGTGTTTCTTCAAGTGGTAGGAAACCAACCGTGGCTGGCTTCTTAGTACTTTCGCTATCAGGAATATCTGGCAAGGCAGTTTCAACGACGTAGAAATGCGTTACGTTGTTTACGTTGTTGTCGGTTGCCATATTCAGAGTAAGGTTTGCAAAATTGAATGAACCGTCCTCTGTAGATACGGCTGTACCAATTGAAGAACCATTATCGATGAGTTCAGCGTATGAAGCTTCTTCAGGGTTGAATTCAGTAGGATCATAACTAAAGAGTTTGAACTCAGCACCGGCTAGTGCAACATCATGATTGCTTGCTAGTACCTTCTTAAAGTGAGCAGAACCACTTAATGGCTGGTTTTCAATGTTATAAATGTCTGAAAACGCAGTTGGTACATAGCTGAAGTTATTTTCCTTGTTCAAAGTGAAGAAACGATAGAACTTTGAATTAGTTGCATCTGGTTTTTCAAAGACCGTATCAGTACTAGTTGAACGACCAGTTTCAATTACATAGTAGTTATAACTAGCATTGGCGTTGGCGTTAACTGTCCCAAGATCAAAGTCGAAGGAAATTTTACCTTCGCTACCAATTGCAGCAGATGATGTGACAGGGTTAACGCTTTCGCCACCCTCGTTGAGTACTTCAACTAATTCATCGTTTGCATCTGGGACTGTTTGACCAGCAGCGGCTTTACGGAGTTCAAAAGTTGCGCCTGGTAAACCTTCAGTTGTACCTTCGATAACCTTTTTGAATTCGATATGCGCAGTTTCACGCGTTTGCGTATTTTCAAATGGGTTATTGATATCGTTAACCGTAAAGTTATTTTCTTCGTTTAATGTGAAGAAACGGTAAAACTTACTGTCATCCGTAGTTGGTGTTTCATAACCGGTTGGTGCATCAGTTTCAATGACATAGAAGTTACCAGTATTGTTATCATCTAGTGGGATGGTAGGGAATGAAATTTCACCTTCATGGCCCACTTCTTCGGATGAAACAGTAGAAGCGATTACGGGATCGTTTACATTAGGTTCCGTTTGATCAGGCGCAGCTTTACGAAGTTCGAACATTGCACCTGGCAATGGAGCTTTCTCATCGCCGGCATCAACCTTCGCGAAGTAGGCGTGCCCGATTGGCGTGTTGTCAATCTTAGCAGGTTCTTCTGCTGAGCTAAAACTAAAGTCATTATCTGTATCTAATGTGAAGTAAATTGGATCATTATTAGTTTCGAAATCAGCGACATCTTGTTTGCCGTTCAAGGTAGGCTTGCCAGTTTCTACTAAGTAGAAGTGCGCGGCATCCTTAGCTTGATCAGTCATCCAAAGCGGAATTTCATTGATGAATAATTCACCAAGTTTGCCTGCGACAGTTGATGAAGTTAAACCAGTCATAATTGGATCTGAGTTAGTAGTTGTGTTTGCTTCTTCAGTCCGGTAAAGGTCGAAAGTTGCACCACCAAGACCAGTATCAGTACCGGCGATGACCTTCTTAAAGTGCGCATTACCATATTCTTGGATAATTTCTTCATTGTCAAAATCTAAATCAGTTGCTTCTAAAGTGGCATTAGTTTCAAAGTCAGAACCACCATATGTTAGGACACCGTTAGTATTAGTAATTGAGAAGTAGTGCTTCTCAGTTGACTTAATGTGGGTGTCAGGGGCTGTAACTTCTTCAACATAGTAGTACTTAGTTGAAGTTTCCATTGAACTACCAGTTGGAATACCTTCGATGTGAACTTTACCATTCACGTCTGACAAGCCAACCGTGCCAACAGATTTTTTGCTTGAGATTGTTTGTTCTTTGTTAGTTTTGTAAACCTTAAATGTGGCACCGGCAAGACCTTCTTCGTCACGAACACCCTTTGAAATACTGTATTTAGTGAAGTCGATTTCACCGAATTTCGTTTCAATTGGGTCATTCCCGATGATTTCGGGAATGCTGGTTGGGAAGACAGGGGATGCTTGTGTCAACGTGAATGGAATTGCTGCGCGATCCGCAAAACCATCAATTGTTGTTTGTTGGTCAAGTGGCACCGCGGGCTTGTTAAGTTCTACTACGAAGAAGCGTTGTGGAATATCTGTAGCTTCATCGGCTAGTCCGAGTGGAATACCCACAAATGAGAAATTACCATATTCATCAGATGTAACAATCGCGTCTGACTTGTTGCCTTCTTCACCAAGTTGAACTGGTTTGATACCGTGTTCATCTGTTTTCGCCCAGTCCAAGTTATCGCTATTAGCAACAACATCATAGTCATCGTCAATACTAAACAGTTGGAACTTAGCTCCTGGGAGTTGTACCGCGGTATCAGTAATTACCTTACGGAAATATGCAGCACCTTCATAGTTTCTAAGTGGCACATTGATTACCGGCTGTGGATTAGCCTCTGAAGCCACTGGTGTTGTTGCAGGGTAAGCTCGGTATGCAGTATTTAATTCAAAGAAGTTTGCGGTAGTAACCACCGGATCAACGAAACCTACTCCAAGTTCTGGCTTTTTAACTTCGACCCAGTAGTAGTAACGATGATTACCATCGGCATCGAATTCATGGCCAAGGCCCAGATTCTTAAATGAGAATGTACCATTTTCACCTGATGTTACAGCGTCACCGACTTTAGTAACACCTGGTGCAGGTACAAGGGCACCGTCAACGTCAACAGTTGGAATAGGGTTTTCTGCAGTGATTAATGCCATTTTATCGGCATCGCTTGCTTTCCATTCGTCAGGATCGTAGCTATAAAGTTCAAATTGTGCACCAGCGAGGTGAGTACCATTAGTACTTTGTTTTACAAAGTATGCCTCACCTTCAACCTCTTCAGGGGTGTTGGCGATTTGCTGGGGGGTACCGCTGTTCAACGTATAATTGTTTTCAGGTGTCAATGTGAATGGCACTGCTAAAGTCAATTGGACGTATTTATTAGGGGCTGTACGTTCAACAAGATAGTAATACTTAGGACCAACGTCTTCGCCTACTTTATCAGGGATGCCGTAGTTAAAGTCGAATGAAAAACTACCATCGGGGTTAGAAATTTGTGATACTGGTGTTCCGCCTTCATCTACGACACGCTGTCCTTTGCCATCAAATGTTGGATTATCAGTTACGGGAGCACTAAAATCAATTCCCGTTGGAACAGAATAAGAATAAAGGTCAAAAGTGGCCCCTTCTAATGCGGCTAGCGGGTTACTAAAGTCTGCATTCCGGACTTTAGTAAAGTTTGCGCGACCTAAAATTTCGTCTAACGGTTCATTGGCAACTTCAGCGGGGTTATCACCAGTAATGACCGTGCTTCCATTGCTAGCGCTTTCTGAGAAGCTGAAAATAAGTGGCGTTGTGTTTAAGTGGTACTTATTAGGTGCGTTAGTTTCGATGACGAAGAAATTAGGTTTAGTGTAGCTCGCCCAATCAATATCACCGAAGAAAACTAGCCCTTCGTCGTTTGAAGTTGAAGTTAGGGGTGCTGGTTTTTTTTGACCTTCAACTTCATGGGTAACTGCCGTCACACCAGTAGGTAACTTAGTAGAATCGAATTCGTTAGACTCAGAATTAAATAATGTAGAAAAATCAAAATGGGCAGGATCAAATGAATCATTGTAATTAAAAATTGCAAAAGTTGCTCCAGGGAGCGGGTTAGTACCATCAGTTTTAATGAAGTGGTATGAGCCTAAAGGATAGTTAGTTTTAGGAGTCACCGTGACGAAATCGACATCATCGCCCTCTTCTAGTTCACTTTCACGATCCAAGTTGTCGTAATCAATCAACTTAGGTTCAGCATATGATTGCGCTCCAGCACGATTCAATTCATACAGAATGTATTGGTGGGGGTGTTCCTGATTGTCGTCAGTAAATGTGGCAACGTTAGTGAATAGTGAAGATGAACTATTGTCACTTTTTGTGACTTTATCTTCTGAAATAATACCGACATCAGCAAGTGACAAACCTGAGTCGTCTGCATCAGCTAGGTTTTTCAGTGTCAGATAAAGTTTAGAAGCATCACCATATGACATGCTTGCTAAATCATAGTTCTCAACATCAAAGGGTGCCTCAGTTAAGGCGTTTTTGACGTGTGCGTTTTCTAGGTCAAACATCACAAAGTTAATCGGATTAGTTTCCCCAGTGGTGTTACGAATTGTTGAAATGTTCATTTGCTCACGTTTCTCGGCAGTGACAGGATTAGTTGTCGTAAACATGGTAACTAATCCTAGTACCAAGAAAAGTATGCTAGCGAATTTTTTTGAATGTCTTTTTAGCATATTTTTGCTCCTTCATATTTTCAATGGATTCAGGATACCCGCGTGGCTCCGTGATAAGGGCTTACGGTGTATCAGTTGGTTTATTTGGTGAGGGGGTTTCAACCACTACTACTAATGTCTTGCTTGATCTGGTGGCGCCGATATAAGTAACGGGCGAGGGCAGTCAAGATGATTGCCAGGAAGCCAATTAAGTATGGCGTCCACCATGGCCAACCCGATTTAACTCCTTCGGGCATTGGTACTTGGTAACCACGCACCACTAATCGGTGTGAGTTAACCATGTAGGGGGTGCAAGTTAACAAGGATACATAATTTTTATCTTTATCAATTTCGAATTTAGTGGCCTCTTTTGGCGAGACAATCCGAATATCATTAACTTTATATGCGTAGCGGTGACCATTTTCTTCCACGAAGAAGTAGTCGCCTTTTTTTAGTTTATCTAAATAACGGAAAACTGACGCGGTGGGTAAACCACGGTGACCAGCAAGCACACTATGAATGCCTTTTTGCTTGAATGGAATTGAGGTTCCTTCGACTAAGCCAACCCCATTTTGGAGCTGGTAAACATTCGTCCCGGAATATATAGGGAGAACTTCATCAATTTTGGGTACTTCTAGTACCCCGATGACCTCGCCGACCTTAGTTTTAACGGCGTTGGGTTTTGCTTTTGCCGTGACATCGTTTTTAGTTGCTTTTTTATTACTGACAAATGGATCGGCGACATTTGCCGGTGCACCGTGATCAATCGGTTGATCGGGAGTTCTAAGTGAGCGATTATGTTCACGAATCCACTTATCAACCCCTTCCCGTTTTGCGTCCGGCATGGTGTTGATTTTTTTGCGGTATTCATTAACTACGCGCGTCTGTTGAAATGATGACATGGCATTTGTCACAAATGGATATGCCAAGACCAACAAACCGACGATTAGAACGGTCCCCATCACGATGTCGAGCGGTTTAATTTTAAACCTACGTTTTTTTTCCATCGGAGTAGTTTCCTAATCTTTAAATTTTATAAAACCGCACAGTTCAAGCAGTTTCTTAAATTGTACAAAAGAACAATGATTATCTGGGGAGGGTTGTATGAAGATAAAATGAACAAAAGGTGATTATTCGCAATTAATTAAAAAAATAATAACTAGCCCACAAAAAATCGGCAAAACTTCACAATTTCACTGCTTTTGGTCATAGAGCCTTCGTTTTTGTTTGCGACAATTGAAGCTGACGAAACTAGTGAAAGACAAAAAAGGTGAATCGATATGAAAAAACACAGGAAAAAATTAATAGGGTTAGCGATGTTAGTGGTGATTGTCGTGGCAACGATTATGTCGCCGTTGACATCATTACTAGCGAAAGCGACTGAACAGATTAAAGCGGATCAGACAGAAGTTCTGATTGGCGAATCTGAAAAAGACAAAAAGAAAGGCATCGAATTCAAAGTGCAACATGAATTCGATACCAAAGAAAATAAGATTAAGTGGACGGCGACATTCTCTAGTAAAAAGAGTGATAACCCCCGCCTATTTAGTCTTGATATAAAACCAACTGATAAAAATATCGTGTTGGATGATTACAAATTAAATGGGGAAGACCCGCAAGCGAGCCTGGTTGATGGCAAGCCAATTATTCAAAAAGACGCTTCTGACGTCACTAGTTCAGAAGATGACAACACAATGCCTGCAGCTACCGTCAAAGCTGAAGACGCTACTGAAGAAGTTCTCAACCAAACGCTCCAAGCGGAAAACGTTGAAACTAAAAAGAAAAGTAGTTACTTATATATTGATGCACCAAGTAAAGACAAACAAGAATTTGAAATTACCTTCACAACTGACATATCAGCTGATATTGATGAGCAAAGTTTAAACTTCACGCCATCATTGCTTGAATACGAAGATGATGAAGCAGCGGAATTAAACATTGATGGTCAAGAAATCTTACCATTAGATGCAGACGCTGAGGGTAATGACAAGCCTATCAAGACTTACGAAGTGACAGCACAACGCCCAACTGAAATTGAGGAAAAGGAAGAAACCGCCGCAATTGCTGAAGAACCAGCCAAAGCCGACGAAGACGCCTCACCTACAAAAGCTGACGACACTAAAACTGAAGCGCCTAAGGCCGACGATACTAAAAAAGCAACCAAAGCTAAAGGGCCAAGTTCACGGACTACAACACCAAACTTACCAGACTTGTCTGAGAAGGAATCAGTAAAACAAATCAGAATTTTGAGTACCGAACGCACAACTGATGCAAGCAAGTTCAATTATCAATTGTCGACTGGGTCGACAACTACACAGTTAATTCGTGAATATACTAATAACTTGAGTGTTGCTACTTTGACAGGTGTAAATGGGACTGGTAATTCAACTGTAGATAATTTAGCCACACCATCAGCCAATGGTGGGATGACGATTGTTAAGTTGACGAATGCGCATGATAGTAACACTACAGGTAATGCCATGCGTCGTTACTACAATTTACGTGATTTTGCACCGAATACTGTTAATGTAGGGGATGATGCCGAAGCAATGCGGCAAAAACAACACGAACTCTTTGTTGAGTTCTGGCCTCGAACTAATAACGGAAACGGTTCTGTTAACCAATATAACTGGATGCTCCCAGATGCAGGTAATCCTGGAGCATCAGTAACCGCGAGCTACAATAATGTCGGGATTTATGTCGATAACGATGGGGTTAGCCGCCAAATGGGGGCAATCATGACGCTGTCCAATATCGTACCCACTAGTGCGGCAAATGGTACTACCCGACCATCGATCTTGATTCCAGGTAGCCTATTCTCAGGAATTCGTTATTACAATATTCAAAGCCTTGATGTGGAATTAAAATTTTATCAAACGACTAATGGTAAGGCGATTACCAAAGATGCTGCTGGTAATTCTGTGGATGTTGACGAAAATGCTAGCTTAACAAAGTTGTTAGACGTTCAAATGCCGACAGCGCTTGGGACTGATGCACCAACTTTAGCTTCATGGTTAACATTTGGTTCCTTGAATAATTATACGAATTTAACTGGTAATACTGCGGCATCACAAGCTAATGGTAACGGAACGGGGATTAATCGTGCCGGGGTTACGTATGCCGAATCAGTCGGTAAACTGCAAAAAGATGCGGCTGGTAATGTCAGTGTTATCACGAATGTTGATGAAGGCTCAGATATTTCAACCGCCGTACCATCAATCGGAACCTTGGTACGCCAAGTGACCAACCAAGCTTCAACCCCAGATATTAATGGTGGTTCACGAGGACTTTGGACATCGATTATGAACGGCACAGGTAATACTAATAATCAGTACGTCGGTATGTGGTACTCAACGGCGAATGGTAACTGGAATAAGCCAGGGTCTGGGGAGAATGCCTATAATCTTTCACAACCAGGTAACTTTGGTGATTTCTTCGGTTCCGGTGACTTTGATCGGGCAGCCGTTTCATTCCAAATTGTTGGATCTAGCAATAGTTTCCGTTTAAAGGGTTCTAGTGGTGATACTTGGGCTGTGCTTAGTTCAGGGTACACACGGCCAATCGAACCGGCCAACCCGTATAAGACAGTAAGTAGCGCGATTCGTCCAGGTACGAATGGTGAAGTACATGGCGATAATGCTGTAAAAACAACCGGTATTGAATATATTCGTGGTACTCGCCAGGCAGTGCAATATGCCGCAGGTTCGCAAGGTGCTACAAGTTTGACAGCTGTTCCTGGCGGGTGGGGTAACAACCCGGATGTAGCAGTTGGTGCTAATATTTACAGATGGAAACGAACGACAATTCAAGCACCTAACAGCAATACAAACTACTACATTTATGAACGTGGAAACGTCGCGGGGCAAAATCCAACATCATACGTTAATGTACATGTATCGACAACAACCCAAAATGCACCAGGAACTGTTGGTAGTATTACGCCAACCGCTCCTACTGCAGGTTGGAGTGCTGATGCCATTGATTGGGATAAGGTTAATGACAATTCAACCGATTATTTATGGGTACGTACAACCCAAACACGAAGTAGCGCTGCACCAGTTCAACAAATTAATGTCTATCCAATTAATGAAGTTGGACCACGTGGAGATGCTAACACCCCAAATCCAAACACCTATACGTATGATAACTACAATGTGTGGAACGATGGTGAACTACTGTATCGTAATAATGCGACACCAGACTTAGGTGATAGTACGCCATTCTACTACGATATTCACCAACCAACTTATCTTAATCCCGATGATTCAATTGCCAAGCCGCACGCAATCACGATGTATGATTTATTGCCAGTTGGGTTAACGCCTGCACGAACGACCAATACACCGATTAAAGGTTCTTTTACGGCGACGAGTGATGGGAGAGTGTATAGTGGTAAAGATATTTACGATAAATTACTTGCTTTAAATAAGCTAGAAAAAGATCAACAAGGAGCGGCATTAGAAGAAGTCTACAGTTTACTTTTCAATACGACGCAACTTGGTATTTCGGGTGGTTCAGAGAACAATGCTGATCGTTGGACACCACAATCCAGTACTTCTTGGCCAGTCGGTAATCAAGCAAACATGGCAACGCTGTGGACAACGAATGCGGATAGATCTGCCACAACACCGGTGGCATATGGAAGTGATGAAGTTGCGTATCGTTCAGATCCCCGTGTAATTGCGGTTGATATGGGTACGGAAGATGAGCCAGAAGTGCGCTATCTAGTAATCTGGGCAATGACCTTCTATGAAATCTCACAATTAAAATTTAATGGTGATTCGTTCATTTATCGGATGCCAGTTGTTGCGCAAAGTGAACACATGCCAAACAAAGATGAATGGTATGATTTTGAAAATAACGCCAGCGTACGTTTTGACTTAAGTGATGCTAATGCGCAGTGGCACTGGCAAGGTACGACAGAACCTGTGCTTAGTCGTTACAGTTATAACGGTAATGAACCAACTGACTTAACTGACTTGAAGATAAATAAAGAGTGGGTTGATGCCAATGACGCTCTTTCAATTCCTAATCGAGGGACATCACTAGGATTTAATGTTTATGGGCATGTACCAGATCCCGATGATTCCAATAAGGATAAGTTAGTGTACACTCGGGAAAATGTGCAAGTGACCCCACCTGGTGTGGATGTTACTAAGCAACAAATTTGGACGACAACAGTGTCGCAGCTGCCTAAGTATTGGTACGCAGCCGATGATACTAATAATGAGCGTCCAATTAGAATTATCTATACGGCGAAGGAAAATGTTCCAGATGGATTTACACTAGTGGCTGAATCCGACAATAAAGAAGAAGTGGGACATGAAATTACGGTTACTAACCGACCTTCGAACGATGTTTCCAGCATCTTAGTACGTAAAACGTGGAATGATAATAATAGTGCAACGCGGCCTAATGAGTTAACGTTTGTGCTTTATCAAAACGGACGTGAAATTGACCGCGTAACACTTAATAAATCACAAACTAATCCAAACGCAGCTGACTATGTGAAATTGGATGAGTTTGGTCGCTGGTTGTATGCCTTTAAAGATTTACCACGGGCAGATGCCCTAACATGGCAGCCATACACCTACACAGTAGATGAAGTACTTCCGGAAGGGTATACCAATACGGCTCGTGATCATGCGATTTTGACAGAAGGTGATTATACTGATCGTTTCGACTTTACGAATACGCCTACCACACCGTCAGATTCAACGATGCAATTGCAAGGAATTAAACGTTGGGCTGGTCAAACGAGCTTGCCAGAATCATTGACATCATTGACAGTTCGTTTATATGGTTACATCACTATTCCAGCTAGTAATGGTACTCCACAACAACGGGTTCGGATTAACTTAAACCCAAGAGGTTCAAGTACTGGTGCCTGGATTGCTAGTCCGGCAAATGATAATCTGGCAACACCGAATATTGATGAATCAGCCATGCAAGTAAGTAATGGTCAAACGCCACCTGGCTCTGCTCATGAATTGGTTGTACAACGAACGGGTCAAGGTGCTGTGTGGCAGTATACATTCATTAATCCGAATAGTAACCCAACGTATACTAATTCTTGGCCAAAACAAGTGCAATACAGCGGACGAACGTACCCAGTTACGTATGAAATTGAAGAAAATGTTCCAGCTGGATATGAATTGTTATCAAACACTGGTGGTTACACTGATGCTAACCAAAACGTTTGGCAATTTGATCTGTTAAACAATGTGCGTCAAACCGCGACAACTAACATTCGTCTGTGGAAGATTGATAAAGATTCTGAAGCAGTGATGTCAAACGTCCGGTTCCGACTTGAATACTATGATTACGGTGATAAAGTTTGGAAAGAACGACAAGCAGGTAGTACTGGTGAGGAAGGCAATATCAAAAATGGTATTTTTGATTACTCAAGTCTCGCCGCCGGCACTTACCGCTTGTATGAAGAACAAACAAATACTGATTACACCCACTTGAAGGGGGTTGTGTACTTTAACTTATTACGTGAAAACGCAACGACAGTTCGTCTAGATCGTCGTGCAGACCACCGGATGTTTGTCGACGTCGACGGTATTCAAAAGGATAAGTTGATACCAATTAACACGGCGGATATTGAACGTTTTGGTACTGGTGATGGTTTAGGAAGTTTCGCTTCAGCAACGAATCCAGCTGACATTCACACAACTAAGTGGATTGATACAACTGGTTCAGGTAACAACGTTGCTTCAGAGTGGAATTATGCACAACTGCTTACTGATTCTACTAACCAAATTGAAATTCGGCTTAAGAACCGTAAACCATTATTAATGCCACGGACTGGTGGTATTGGTATCTTGATTTTCATCGTTCTTGGAGCTACCTTGGCAGCCGGTGGGGGTTACTACTTCCATAAGCGCCGACAAGTAAAGCCAGCAAAAAATGTCTTGGCTGATCGTAATAACTGAGACACGAGGAGAATGTTATGGAAAAAATAAAAAGGAAAAGAGCTCATCCCATCTTACACGGTGTGATGGCATTAATAATGGTAATTCCGTTAATGGTGGCGGCGTTTTCAAGTCTTGCGAATACCAAATCCGTGACGGCCGCAACCAACACCCAATTAGTGGTGACGAAGGTCAAATTTAACCTGAAAAGTAATCATAACTTGATTGTTGGTGATGATGGTAGTGCAGAAACTAACATCAACAATCAAGGTGGTGTGCGCGATAACAATGATAAAGACGCGGGTGAAGTTGAACCGAACGTAAACTTTGCATTGTTTGGTATTCCAACGGCAAACAACGCTAACATTAGCGATAAAGCATGGACAACATTGGGGTCTTTCATTGAAGACTTCCAGAGCACTCGTGAATCGTTTACACCACTAACATATGGTGTAAATAGCGAAGATGAGGTTACACTGACGAAAAATGGTAGTAAGACATTGGCGTCGGCAATTAGAGCAGCATACCGAAGCGTTGGGCAAGAACCATTGTTCGATGCAGGGAAATACCCCAATAATTCTGACGTGTTCAATCAAATTATTTTTAATTTGTTGGATGTTCAGTTAGCGGATATTTTTGAACATCAAACCCCAACTAAACATGGCGGCATTACTGCTGATAACCCGTTTTATCGGACGAACGCCTCGGGACAGTTGACATATAATGTGACTGATCCAGGTCGTTATATACTGGTGGAGCAAGCTGCTGCTAATCAACCAGGAGCCAAGGCATCAGGTAAGGTTGTTTCACGGCAAGTGTCAAAACCGATGACAATTGATGTGCCAACACCACAAACCGAAACTGTTGTTAATGAGTCAGATGGGAATGTCACGAAAAACATTCACATTTATCCGAAAAATGATATTCCAGAGCAAGCGGCCCAGTTTACCAAGGTAAATGGTAGCGATGAAAATTTGCCAGGTTTAGCTGGTGCAAAATTTGCCTTGTTTGAATTTACTGGTGATAATACGGCTTGGGCAACGTTTAATAGCAATGTGAATCAACTAGCGATGTTGAAGCCGATTAATGCCGAAAAAGCCGTCATTGATGACTATGCAGACGCCGACGATTATGATGTCTTGCTTAATGAGAATAGTGCACAGCGTAAGCTAAGTACGAAGTGGATTAAGAGTGGTGATGATGATAATAGTAACTTATTCGTTTCGGATGAAGATGGTAAGGTTACCTCACCCGAGCTTGAATATGGCCGCTACTTCTTTGTCGAAGTAGCAGCGCCAGATACATTTACCTTAAATTCATTCCCAATTTACTTTGAAGTGAAGGCGGATAATGTTGATGGTGACTTGATTACGCCACAATCATATGCGCAAAAATTAGATGCATCATTGGCGGATTATTCAGATTACTTCCCAAACTATGAAAAGCCAGCAATGACTAAGAGTTTGGATGTGATTGCGACGAATCCTGACAGTGAATCACACTTTGTGCCAGATTCAGAAGGGGTTTACTGGAACAATGGGGGCACTTCTTATCAAGCTGGTGACATCTTCAGATATACGCTTTCAACATCTGTTGATAACCCACAATTACTTTCTGGAAATTTCTTAGCTTTCTATGATGTTTTCATGAAAAATAGTGCATACTGGGATAATGACGGTAGCAGATATGAAACTTGGGGTAGTTCAGATCACATTACTGATGATGAGAAAGCTGATGGTATTACTTTCAAGCCACGTGATGAATATTCATGGTTCCAAGAATTACTCGATGCCAACCAACTATTTAAGTTTACTCCTCGGAGTCCCAGTGATAGTAAGCCACGTGGGGAGAAGGTTGCCCACGATTTCTTTGATCCAATTACGAATGCCATCGATCCAAGCGTTGTTACAACTGGCTTGGCCCACGGTAGTTTACCATCAACTTTGGTCATCTATAGTAAGGCCAAGGATACTGAGGGTAATGCAATTCCACTTGGATACTTTGGTGATACAATGCTCCAAGAAGATGCCGACAAGTATGGTATGTACTTTGGACCATTTGCACTTAACGCCGATGGTGACGGTAACGGGATTGGTGCCGTTGGTTGGTATGATACTGATTTACACGTTTCCAATGCGTGGGAAGAACTTGGGACACCGACGGGAACCCAATTATACTGGGCGATTGATGCTGCCCGGATGCGTGAAGCAATCCGGAGTGCACTAGCTGGTGCTGATAAGTTAACTGCGACTGGTAACGCGGCGCAAATTGAAGAAGTTTTGAATCAGATTAGTAAGTTAAACTTAGAATTTGATTTGGAACCTAAGGATGATTTCTCTGCTAAGCAAGTCCAAGCATTGCATAATATTGGTCAATTTGAATGGAATTCATGGGATCCAGAACCATACAATGAAGACACGAATGATGCCTACATTGGTGGTCAAGTTTTCCAGAAATTTGATCAAGCGAATAAATCACTGATTAGCTTGCCAACAATTGCACCGGTTGAACCTGATGCAGTTGATGAACCTGGCGCTGAACCAGAAAAACCAGAGCAAGGTGAGATGACAGATGATGAGTACGCTGAGTTACTTGATGCGTATAATGAGCAAAAAGCGGCATATGAAGCTGCTAAAAAAGCTTACGACGATTATGTCAGCGCTAAAGCAAAGTATGATACTGACAAAGCCGCGTATGACTTGGTGCAAGCAAATGAATTCGCTGTCCCTGTAAAGCCTGAAACTGTTGATGATCCTGGTGATGAACCAGAAAAGACAGAAAACATGTCAGATGGTGAATACAACGACATTAAGGACCAATACGATAAAGATAAGGAAAAGTATGATCAATACTTAACTGATTTGGACGCGTATGAAACGGCGAAAAATGCACACGATGCGGTATTAGCCAACTCGTTAGCCGTGTACCAAAAAGATAATCGAAATGGTCACTTCTATGTGACACGCAAGGTCGATGATGGTACTGTTCAATATCTGAAATACGATAAAGAACGTGACCTCATCTTAGGCTGGACAACTAATGAATCAGAAGCAACGTTGTTCCACACAATTCCAACTGTCGATAAAGCTGGTAAGACGATTGGTCAATTTAAAGTTTATGGTTTAGCACCGAATGCCCATTATGATAACGAAGCGGCAGATGAAGAAAATTACGAAATTGACTCGAATAGAATTGTCAGCGGTGACTATGGTTTTGTGCCAGATAATAAGAAGAACCTCCAATACTTTATTGGTGAAGTTGGTGACCTAAAAATTGGCACGAACACTTATCATAAGATGGATCAGGACTTAGAATTCTGGGTAGCCCCATTAGAATGGCGTTTCTTTGATAAAGATGGTGATGGGCCATTTGAAGGGTATACTGATAAAGATTCACAAAATGCGATTGGGACTAGTACAGTACCGCTGTATCCAACGAAGTTAACAAACATTAAGTCAGTTATCTTCCCGGATGCTGGTGGATTGGGAATTCTGGCATTCATTCTGCTAGGATTAACCTTAATCTACGCTGCGTACCGCTACTTTAAGTACCGCCGTAATCATTTAGTTACAGAATAGTTTAAAACCGCAATCGGGCAACTGATTGCGGTTTTTGTATTTGCAGAAATCTTCACACGAAGGTCATGGATTGCTAACGGTTTGTTCATAGCTATCGGTGATAATAGTAGGAGTAGATACTGCCAGAAATGGGAAATTTTAGGAGGTTAACCATGAACAAAATAAAACAAAAGAAAGGACTGCCTAAGCTAATTCAAGGTATGTGTATTGCCATTTTGATTGTACCGTTATTTTTTACGGCATTCTTTGGCCCACATCAGAAAAATTCAGCAAGCGCAGCTCCCAAAGAAACGATTAATTTAGTCGTGCACAAGATGATTTTTGAAAAAGGCAATTACCCAGTTACGGGTGATGACATGTTTAATAATCAAGGTAATGAAATTGACGACATTGCTGGAACCGGTGGAACTGGTAAAGAAGGCGTTCCGTTTGCCTTATACCAAGTAAACACAAATATCGTGCAAAACAATACTTGGCAAGCTTTGGTGGCATTCATTAACGGATTTGAAGTTAGTGCTAGTGACACGGTTCCACCAGCTAACGGTAGTCGAGATGATGGTGTCCGCGAAGGGTTACAGTGGCCAGAATCAGTGGAAACTGCGATCGATGAAATTTTTGCCAATGGTACTAAAACATCAGTACGGACATATATTCAACGTGCATATGCGGCTGCAGCGGCCAAAGATAAAGACGGTGAATTATCGGCCGCAATGGCAACTGTTACAGGTACCCACTACTATCCAATGACGGCCTACTCATTCAGTCGCGTGGTTGAAGAATTACTGAAAGCTGTTAACAATAATATTGATACACCCGCCTTCCCCCTTGCGAAAGACAACAAGGGTGCTGATTATCCAGATATGGATACCAACGGCTACCGTTTGACCGGTGATGATGGCGGCAAGCTGACGTATGAAAACCTTTTGAATGATGAAGCGCGCTATATTTTAATTGAAGGTGCAATGGATAACGGTAAGCAATATCGGCAATCTGCTTCACCAATTGTATTGGATTTGCCACTGACGACGACCGACGATTCGGGCGAAGTCCATGTCTATCCTAAAAACGAACTACCAACTCAACGCGCCGTCTTCCGTAAGGTTGATGCATCGAATACGGGTGGTCCGATTGTTAAAAATGACGAGGTTACTGACGGTTGGGTTAAAATGGGCAACGACAACTATACCCAAGAAGCTGACTATGATAGTACTACCGATGTAACTTCTGGTGCCTCAGTTGAAGGACACGAACTGTTGCCAATTGGTGGTGCGAAGTTTGTCTTGTTTGAATACACCGGGACGAAGGCTGGTTGGGAACGGCTAGAGAGTGCCCAAATCCAAATTTCTAAAAAAGGGGACGCTGATCAGGCAAGCTCATATACGGTTTCGGGATTCAGTTCACGCCCGGTTGCTAACCCAGAGGGTGCTAGTGAATTATTTGAAGCCGCAGATAAAACTGGTATCGTCAGGTCACCAGAGTTGCCTTATGGGCGTTACTTCTTCGTTGAAGTGCAAACGCCAGCAAGTATGGGGGAAGAGCATTTCTCGATTAATGCGTACCCCGTTGTGTTTGAAGTTAATGCAGATAATGTTGATATGGGGAGTGGCCATGATGGCATACCACAAGCAATTCATGCGACTTCATATGCTTCACATATTGATGATGATATTGCCGATGTCGACGATTGGCAGTTCCCTAACTATAAGCGGCCAACTTTAACCAAATCACTTGAAGTGATTAACGACAAGACTACCGCACCCGATAGTGACACCACACCTGGTATTGCAATTGGGGGTGGTATTGAACCGACAGTGGCCGATACTTACCGTTATAAATTGTCAGCAACGATAGTGACACCACAAGTGCTCTACGGAAAATACGCCGCGTTCTATGATATTTTCTATCGGAATGAAGCGCAAAAAGTCGAGGGTGATTTTGTATATCCAACGTATACAGATCATGAAGAAGAAGAACCAACAGATTTTTCAAGCTTGCTAGACATTACTCAAATTTTTGATATCAAAAACTATCAAGGTCCGCGAATCGATAAGATTAATTACGATAAAGACATTGATTATACAGACGGAAAAGTATTAGATTTCTTTGTCGATAAATCGGCCGAGGGTGTGTCATCGACTGAGCCACAAAATATTTTAACAACTGGGATTGACCCAGAATCAGTTAAGTCAACATTAGTGCTGAGAGATGGTGATACTGTCCTAGGGCACTTTAGTAATCAACGAAAGACAACGGATGAAACTGATCAAGGTAGTGCCGATTGGAAACAGTACGGCCCTTGGCTTGGACGGTTCAGTTCCTATGATATTAATGAAGAAGGTGACCGTGTAGACAACCCCGAGGGGATTGCGCGCATAGGGTGGTTTGATACGCAGCGTGAAGAAACTGGTTTTGAACAAGATATGTTAGGGCTAGTTGAATTCGGTACGCCAACTGGAACACAGTTGTATTGGAATATTGATTTTGAGCATGCTAGTGAACTGATTGAAGATTACAATAAAAAGCATGAGACTAATATTGCATTCGCCGGTGTGACTAACTTGGATTTAGAATTTGATTTAATGCCAAAGCTGAATGAAACTGGTCAATCATTCTTATCACAGTTGCAATTACAAACATTGCATAATGTCGGTCAGTTTGAATGGTTGCTTGATCAAGATGACCACCCATACTCCGAGGACTCGTTTACAGCCTTTCTTGGTGGACAAACCTTTAAAAAGGTTGATCAAGACGGTGAAATCTTGAACACTTCGGTAGCAGACAATGGTTCATTGAGCGATGCTGGCCACTTCTATGTTGGTCGTAAGGTTGCTAATGGTGCGACTGAATATCTTGTTTATGATAAGGTCAAACGCGCCGTTATCGGTTGGGAAAAGAAAATTCTGACTAGAGCTGAATTTACTGATAAATATGGTGATAACGAGAATGCAACCATGTTCTTCGATACGGATAGCTCAGGTGAGTTTTCAATTTACGGGTTAACGCCAAATGCTGATCAAATCGGTGACGTTGAAACTCACTTCGATAAAGGCAGAAAAGCCGTTCATTACTTTATCTTTGAAGATCCTGAAGGTTTATCATACAGTGGTGAAAACCCTATAAAGTATCAACCACTTGCTGGTTCGGGTGAAGAATTTTATGTCATTCCTAAGGATCCTGAAGTACCAAATGATAATCCGCTTGGCCTTGGGGTAACTGAATTAGGAACAGCAACAATCAGTAACCGTAAGGCAGTGCCATTCCCAGTAACTGGCGGGATTGGGATCTTAATTTTCATCACCCTTGGATTGGCGTTAACCTTTGTTGGTTACCGTTACTTCAAAACACGCAAAAATGAAGCTTAATTAATAACCTCCTGAAATATTAATTAATATAAACAGAGATGATTGGTAGTTAATTCTACTGATTATCTCTGTTTTTTGTGCGGGACAAAAACACGTCACTTTTTCACTACGTCTTCTTAGATTAATCAAACAAATTCTTTACAATGAGTATTATTAGAAAATCTATAACAAAGTCGCAGTCAAAATTATAAAATTAGTAATGAAAAGGTGAACATCACGATGATAAAAACAGCCCGTTCTATAAAAATATTAATAGCGGTGTTAACAATTTTTGGCATGATGCTGACGTTTACACAGTATCATTTTATCAACGCTGCAAAGCACGAAACAGTTGAGTTGACGATTCATAAGTACATGGAAGTTGATGATGAGAAACATGGTTTTTCCGGTGCGCCAGATAATGGGGTGACATTCCACGTCTATCGTCTGTCAAAAGCCGATGAACAAAAGTACATTGATAAGTCAGTTGATGATATTAATCTTGATGATGTACGCGATAATGCGACGGGCTACTATACAACAGATCCAACGGCTGAAGGACGGACTGATTTAAGCGTACTTACCAATAACGCTTACTTGATTACCGAAACCGATGCTCCAACTAAGCAAGGGCGCCAGCTTAATGAAGCGACACCTAAGCTGGTTTATCTGAATGATAAGCATGCACGCAAAGATATTTACATGAAAAACAATAACGGTCACGGTATCGACGTGACGGTTGAAGGAACTGTGCCCCAAGCTAGCCGGTTAGATGATAATCATAGCGGAATTAGTTCAAACGGAATTGAATTTGGTGAAGATGCCCCGTGGCTAGTAACCGCGCAAATTTTTGAAGATTTAGATACGCTGAAGGAATATTCGATTGTTGATACAATGGACGCCGATTTGCGCTACACACCTGAAGTGGAAGAAGTCTGGGGTATTGATACTAGTGGCAATAAGGAACTTCTCGTATTGGGCGATGAGTACAAGCGCCATGTTGCAACGGTTGATGGTAAGACGGTGATCACTTTTAGTTTTGATAAACACCAATTAAAAGTGATGCATGCCGCCAATTTTGAACGGTTTGAATTAGTTTTACATTCACGGTTACGCGTAAATGCACAGCCAATGAAAATTTGGAACTATGCTGAGTTAGTTGCTAAGAAGGGCGATAATTTGATTCATGACTATGATGGCTCAAGTACTTGGACTTCTGGTCGGACATTTTATTCATTTGTTGGTAAGAATGCGGCTTACGATGCCAAGTTGGCGCGTTTAATGAGCCAGGGACACTTTGTGATTCAAGATTGGACACCGACTAGTGCTAATTATGGGCACTACTTACGGTTCATTAACGAAGATGGCCGGGAAGTGGCTGCTGATCAAGCAACGAGTTATGAATGGGTCGTTGATATCAGTGATGCCTCAGAATTAAAACCAAGTGAAGCGGATGGCTCATTTGAGGTACGCGGGTTACGTCGGGGAACTTACCGGTTAAAGCAAACCGATGCACCGGACGATTACTTGAAGTTGAAGCCTAGCGAATTTACGATTGCACGCGTGTCCGACGCGCATCAACCGTTCTTTATTCATAATTATCAAGATTCATTTGTCCGACGCTATGTTTCGCTGTTATTTGAATCAACGAATATGAAATCATCCAATGATGAACAACTGGGGAAACACCCAGAAATGCCACTTGCTGGCAGCATCGCAGGTGGGACAATCTTGGTTGCGTTGACTGGTTTGACGATAACGACGTTTATTACTTATCGCAAGTACAAATTAAAACTAAAAAAAGTCGCAGTTAGTGAAACTGAATAAGTTAAAGTGAAACCCCAGTGTTGGAGCAAATCCAATGCTGGGGTTTTGTTGATGAAAATTGGCCACTGCGTGCCAGTAAATTACTTGGCGCACCACGCTGGAAGCGCATGTTCAAGCCAAAGTGCGGTCTTGAACAACTCGGATAAGCTGGGAGTCTATGGGAATAAATTCCCTAGACTCCTCATCTCATCCTCAGCGACGACATGTGTTTCACACATCTCGCCCCAGTCGCGGTGTATAGGCTACGCCCGCCAAGTAATTTACTGCCACTCCGTTAGTTAGGTATAATTCTCAAGCTAGCAAAAAAATTATCAACCGCAAGCCACAGTAGCATGGAAACAACACTGATAATAGAATCTCAGTAATTCGATGATTGAAAAGAGAAACGATAATCTCACGCTCGAATAGACAGAACTCTTAATTTTATGTTGGAGCCACATATTTTAATACATTGCAGACAAAGTACAATGTCGTTATCAAATTGTAACCGAATTGCCAAAGCATTAACCTGTCAATTTACTAGCGGTGAGCGTAAAATTATTGATTGGTACGATTATGTATACATAAGATGATTGTTACAAAAAGATTGATGTCATTGAGCTTTGCTAATTTTATAAGTTGATTTTACAGTGTATGTGAGCAAATATCAGCGGATATAAATGACGAAGTTAAACAAGATTAGGGGAGAATTAGTGGATAAAGCACAGAATAAAAATGCACAACGCGTCTTGACGATTTTGGTAATTGGGACGTTTTTAGGTTTCTTGAATCAAACATTGATGAATACGGCGTTGCCAAGTATCATGCACGAATTTCAGATTGGTGCCGCGCAAGGTCAATGGCTAACGAATGGGTACATGTTGGTTAACGGGGTGATGGTGCCCTTAACGGCATTCCTAATTCAACGGCTAACTACCCGCACGCTCTATCTATCCGCGTTAGCGTTGTTTGCGACGGGGACGATTGTTTCGGGTTTCGCACCAAATTACACAATGCTAATTGGTGGGCGGATGATCCAAGCCATGGGTGCCGGGGTCTTAGGACCGCTGATGAATGTGGTGGTGATGAATTTATTTGCCGTTGAAAAACGGGGCCATGCCATGGGAATTATCGGGCTAGCCTTGAACTTTGCGCCCACGTTAGGACCATCGCTGTCTGGTTGGATTGTGACTAATTTGAACTGGCGGTACTTATTCTTTATTGTTGCGCCTTTGATTATTTTAGATTTAATCATGGCCTTCTTCTTACTAAAAAATATTGGTGAGCAAAAATATCTTAAATTTAACGTCCTTGGGGTCATTCTTTCAAGTGTCGGGCTTGGAACGTTGTTATATGGTTTCTCAAATGCCGGTTCTGGTGATTGGGGTTCTTTCAGCGTCTGGGGCTTCATCTTGATTGGGTTGATTGTGACGGCAAGCTTTGTCTTCCAACAAACCCACTCAAAGATTCCGTTGTTAAACTTTAACGTCTTCAAGTATCGTCAATTCAACGTGACTGTAATTATCAACGTTGTTTTGATGATGGCACTCTATGGTGGTGCATTATTGTTACCACTTTACATGCAAAACGTGATGGGACGCTCGGCCTTTGAATCTGGGCTCGTGATGTTACCAGGCGCGCTGATAACGGCATTGTTATCACCAGTGAGTGGCTCATTATATGACAAATACGGTGTGCGAACGTTAACCTTAATTGGGTTATTGACGAACGTGGCTGGGACGGTGATGCTGAGCTTCGTAGATTTGCACACGTCAGTTTACTACGTCATGGCAGGGCAAACTATCCGGCAACTGGGACTCGTAATGGTGACAATGCCAATTCAAACCGAAGCGTTCAATTCGCTTCCAATTGAAATCATGCCAGATGGTTCGGCAATGTTTACCACCATTCGCCAAGTGGCGGCTTCATTTGGTACAGCGGCGCTCGTGACAATTATGTCGATTACGGCTAAAGGTGCAACGGCGGCGAATGTGGGTCACATGAGTGCAGCTGCGGCTGGTATTCATGGTCAGTTAACTGGTATTCAGGTAACGTATCACGTTGCAACTGGGTTGGTAATCTTATCGGCAATTCTGTCGCGTTTCTTAAACAAAGATCCCCAACGTTCCAAGCATATGGTTGATGCATAAATTAATATTTAAAGCTTAAAGTCATCGCAATGTTGCGGTGGCTTTTTATTTTGCCAATGCATGCCTGGGAAGTGTTTGGTGCACCGCGCTGGAAGCACATATGATAAGTCATGGAATTTTCACGGTTTGGAGCGATTAAGCGCAAATTTAATTAGTATACTGAAAAACAATTAGATATTTATGATGGGAGCTTTTTCGATGAAGAGAAATACAATTTTTATAGTAATGATTCTGGCGTTACTAATAGTTGGTGGATATGTTGCTACCAAATCACAGTGGTTTATTAGTTATCAGTATTCAAATTTGATGAAAAATTGGCCAAACCCGGCTCATACTGAGGGCAAAAGCAACAATAATGTCGGCGTAAAAAAATATAATGCCCGGAAGAAGCAAGAAAAAATCGTGCACCAGAACTATTTGAAAAATCGCAAAAAGAAAATTAAGAACACCATTCAATTTAAAAATGTTTATATGAGTTGGAAAAAAGATGCCGGCGCGTCAGAAGCACCCGAAAAAGGTGCTGGTGCTTGGTACGGAACTGGGTTAACTCATGATGGGAAACCAACCCACTTCATTGGCCATAATCCTGGGGCATTCCATGAAGTTACGAAACTGAAAAAGGGCGACAAGATTACGGTAATCGATAGTAAGGGTAAGAAGCGTACTTATAAAGTTAACCGCGTGGCGGACGTTTACGATAATGGTAAAAATGTCCAAACGCATGAAAAAGAAATGTACAATATCTTCATTGCACCTGGCGAACGGATTACGTTGCAGACGTGCTTAACTAGTACAAAAAACCGGTTAATCTTTGCTAAATAATCGGTGTAAGCACCAACTGTTGCGGCATTGAAACCACGTTGAACACAAAATTTATGAGGAAGGTGAAGGATATGCGGAAACTTCTTAAAATGCTTTGGCTCCGAAATCGTACTATTTTTAGCGTCTTATTAGCATCAATATTTTCCACATATCTGTTAGCAACCATTTTTGATGTGTCATTGTGGAGTAAATATTATCATAAGTACACATCAGCCGAATTTAAAGAAAAATATTTGGCCGATCCAACCGCCATTTTTGGTGAAGATATTAGTTATCAATCTTTTGTTGATTCAGAAATGGCGTTCTTTAATGAATCAGCGATTGAACGGGTTGATGTGGCGAATCCATTTTTTGCGGTCTTTTTATTAGTTATGGCAACTAATATTTTCTTGTGGATGATGGATAAGCATGATAACTATGATGTTTTCTTGTTTAGCTTACCGTTTAAGGTGCGCCAAATATACTGGGTGAAAGTGGCCGGCTTTATTTTTACGCCGATTGCAACCGCCGGCTTGGGGCTGTTAGTTTTTGAACAGTTTGTTAAATTAAACGTCCTCGAGCGGTTTAATAATATGAGTACACAATATAGTCCGTACACAATTACGTTACAGGGATTGATCCTACTGTTTGGTGGCTTGATAATTTTATGTGGCTTCCTGATGTTTGGCTCTACCCCGTGGTTACTAGTTATCTTAGGCGGTTTTGGCTTCACGGTGCTATCTTTTGTAACTGCTTGTCAACGTATCTTGGCTCAACTTATGCGACTTATGACCGACATGCCCAATACGGCAATTAACATTTATGTCTGGAAATGGTTTACCGGGTGGCCGTTTGTGTGGGCTATCGCCATAATATGTGTGTTGCTGATGTATGCGGGACAAAAACTATTTGAGCAACTGCTACGCGAAGCCGATGAATCATTTATTCGCCATGAATACCTGAAAAAACCAATGATGATTGCAATTCCGGTATATGCTGCGATTATCCTAGCGGGTGATTATTTTTATTGGGAACGCGAAACGCTGGTAGTAAATATCGCGATGTTGCTACTCATTTTGGCAATCTTAGTGATTATCCTGGCAAAATTAATTTATAATCCAGCGGTTTTACAATATCCAATTGTGCTTAATCAGAAAAGCCGCCACAAGCCAAAAGACGATATGACGCCCTGATATAAATGCACGTCGCAGTAGTACGGAAAACAACACTGACAACAGAACCTCAGTAATTCGATGATTGAAAAGGACAGAGACGACAATTTCACGTTAGAAAAAATATAACCAAATAAATTAGCACCCTCTACTATTCATAGTGGGGGTGTTTTTGTGTAGTTACTGATAATTGATTCTTAACTAAGTTGCATTGCTCTTTGCGAGTGATAAACGACGGATAAAATACACAAATAAATAAAATGATTATCAGTGGCGCGTTTTTCGACGGATTTGTGCGCGAATGAAGCGTATGGAAATCATGTTCGCGAAATAGGCATACTTCACCAACAAAAAGTTAATAAGTTTTATTTATGATTATAAGTAGGTATTAATTAGGGTGGGGGAACTATCCGAATGCAACGAAGTTATGAGGAGGAATTGTCCATGCGCCGCAATAAAAATAAACGCAATAAATTTTATATCGTAATTAGCTTGTTAACGTTACTTGGGATTGTCTTGATTTTTAGCAGCCAAATTCTGAATTTATTTGTTGATGTCCGTAGTCGGAAAATTTCTGAAGAAATGCCGATTGTGAAGACGGTCCAAACAAAGCCGGTTAAATACGATTTTGCCAGTGTGCGTGAGTATAGTTTGCAAAATAGTTTATCAAAAGTCGATACGAAAAAAGTTGATAAAATGGGGCAAATAATTATTCCGTCAGTGGGTGTTAATATCCCAATTGTTAATGGGACTAGTAACGAAGCGCTGCTACTTGGAGCGGGAACCCTTAAACCTAATCAGCAGATGGGAAAACGCAATTTTGCAGTTGTCGGTCATAACGTACACGATAAAAAAACGTTGTTTGCGCCGGTCGAGAACATCGAGAAAAATGCCAAAATTTATCTGACTGATAAAAAGCAAGTTTGGCAATACAAAGTAAATAAAATTACGATTGTTAATCCGGATAAAGTTTCGGTGATTAATGATCAAGGCAATAAAAAAATGGTGACATTAGTGTTGTGTACGAGTGATTCGTTACGGCGAATTATTGTGCAAGGCGACTTAGTTAAGACCAATAAACAAAATGTCGAACAGCAAGTTGCTCAAGTAACGAAAAGTAGTACGAGTACGTATTTGAACGTTAACTGGTTGAGCTTTGCAATTTTGGGAGCTGCACTACTAGTCGCATTAACTGCCGTGGTGGTGAGCTTAGTTAGAAAAAATTAAAAAGGAAGCCAAATGATGAGCAAGAAAATTATCCCAATTGTGACAGCCCTGATGTTATCAGCGCAATTAATCACAATGCCGGCGGTAGCTGCAATCGAAGTTAATAATGACAATTCAGTTAATGTTGTTAACCCAGAAGTAACTGATACAGCTGATTCAACGGGCGAAGACAATATTGATGTTTTTGCGGATGATAATGTCGCTGATTTATTGGCAGAAAATACCGATATTACAAAAGTGATTAGTGATGAAATCGCCCAGTCACCTGAAGATAACCACGATATAGCGGCCAAAGAAACGCCAGCGAAAAAACCAGTCAGTAAAAAAACGGCCCGAGCTGCAGGTGATTATACGGCTAGTCAAAAAGCACTAGTTAGTACAAGCGCTGACTTAGTAACTGCTTGGAACAATACGGCAATTCGCTATATTGAATTACAAAATAATATTACAGTGCCTAATAATACTGGTCAGTTAGATCCTTCAAAATCAGATCGCACAGTGAGTGTTGAATTGAATGGGAATGGCTTTAGCCTTGATTTAGGTAATAGCACAATGACGATGAGACCAAGTACAGAAACGAATCTCGCCAAAGACAGTACCACCGGCAAAATAACGGGTGGTTCAACATTATATGTCCACGATTTTGCGGGAATCACTTCGACAATTCAGGATGCAACTGGTAGTACGGGGACTTCAGGTGCGATATTTACCGATTTTAACGGTAACAACCAGTATGGGAATTGGCCGAATCGTGGTTCATGGCGCGCGGTTTTTCAGGATGTAACGATTAACTCAGCTAGTGCGCACCTGACGAGTATGGCGCGGTGTGAAGTAACCTTTGCTGGAAATGTGACGATTCAAACCGCTAATGAGCCGTTGATTGCTGGGAGTGTGATTTTTTCTGAAAATGCCCACGTCAATCTTATTAGTACGAAACCCAACCCAATTTTGTGGATGAATAATGAGCAAAAAGATTCTAGTATTTCGACGGCTGATTCCCGCGAAGTGACACTCTTGGCGGGGGCAAAAGTTTCATTGCGTAATGTTCCTGGTACGGTTGCGGCAACCTCAACGGCGGCGGGTGTAAGTGCCGCCGATGCTGGCTCTTATTCTGCAATTGCGTGGGCGTTTGGCAATGTAACAGTCAATCAAGATGCAGTCTTGGATTTAGGAACGGCGGCCGGTGGGATTAACTGGTATCAGCGGCCTTCGTCCACACCTGTTGTGACAGCAACCACAACGGGTGGTGTAACTACTGGTGGTTTTGGTAACTATATTGTTAACGGCGGGACAATTAATGCGCGTTCGTCGCTGACGAAGGCCACAACGACCGAAATTATTCGTAACACAAATGGAGCAACCTCAGCCGGAGCAACGATTGCGATTAACCCTAATGGTAGTTTTTTTGTTACTGGTAATATGTCGGGAACGACGCCGGTCATTAACTGGACGACGGGGAATGCAAGTTTAATCATGAATCAACCGAAAGCCTTTGATATTAAGAACATTGGTGTTAATAACCCAACGGATAGCAATGGTCAAAATTCGGTGATGACGCTTGGTGATTCAACTAGTGGTGATACAACGCTAACACATACGCGAACTTTCCAGATTAATAACAGTGATATCAGTTTATGGAACAATACCTCGTTATTAACGACGAATGCCGATGGGGCAATTATCACACCACCGGATTATGATGCTGTCGAAGTTGGAAACTTTGCCGCCACACGGTCGGGTACCGCAACTACGCTAGCCAATCGCTCAGTCGTGACATCATCTGAACAAGCATTGGCCGACGCGTACAAAGCACGAACGGATAAAAATGGGGCGGTGGCATTTAACCGAATCATGGGTGTAAGTGCAACCCCGCAAGTTTTCATTCAACCATGGACAGATTCAACATTGCCAACGAGTAATTTATTAACGCAACTGTTGAACCAAGCTAACAATGACGCGACCAAGCAGAATTTGATTACAGACGCCGATAAAGCGGTGCGGACACGTATTCAGTTGGGAACTTTGCCGAGTCAAGTGGAACCAAATTACACAACGGGTGATTTGACCATGGCACCAATTTGGGCAAATAAAAATACTAAAATGACGAATATCACGGTTGATTCGTTAGCGAGTGATGTCGAAAATTTAAAACCAGCCGATAACAGTGTTGGTAACAACGGTTTTGAATTAGTTAAAACTAGCGACACTGATACACCATTTCAAATAGCGACAACCAACGGTGGGTTAGGTATTCAGGCGGTTGTTAGCCGTGGTAGTCGTGGGTTAACTGATGTTAGTGCAACTGGGGCAGCCCAGACTAACGTAATTGATGTTACCCCACCTGAGCCGGTGCAAGTCACGAGTCATGCTGCAACGACAATCAGCGGCACGGCTACGGCAGACACCAGTAGCGTGCGCTTGAAAATATTAGCCGCAGGTGAAAGTAGCTGGAGTGATTTTAGCGCACCGGTCACAGTTACAAATAACCAATGGACCATCCCGGTTGCAGGTGGACTAAGTCAGGGTGATCAAATTCAAATTTTTGCGACGGATAATAGTGGGCGGACAAATGACCCACTGACTTATCCCACGATTGATACTGTTGGGCGGGTTGGTAATGAAAATCCAGCCGTGACAACGAGCTTTCACGATGCGACCTTTCCCAAAGCCACGCTATATACCATTAGTGATTCGGTGTATTGGGGAAGTCAGCTAGATGTGATTGATTTTGGGACACACGATGTCGTGCCAAAAGACCAAATATTCATGGCTGATAAAGATAGTCTCGGCAGTATGAGTGTCGTGAATGATTACAATTACGCAGTTGACTGGACCTTAACCGCAACTTTGACGGTACCACTGATTACAGATGATGCAATCAAGTATCGGGCGGCAACTGATGGTGAGTTAGTACCAATTAACGAGGAAAGTTTGTTGATTTCAGCGGGGACATTAGCTGGTAAAAGTAGCCAACAGCTCTCGGCCGGTTGGAACGAAGACATGACGGCACCGGGAATTTTCATGAATTTGAAAGCCTCTGATAGTTACGTTGCGGGTGATCAAACTGGTGAAATCGAATGGAATTTAGGCTTCGTTCCAGCTAATGACGAAGCTGAGTAGTGGAAAAGATTTTTGTACCTTGAGAGGAGGTGATACGAATGGAGCTTGCGCACAGAGTTCAAAAAGGTAGTGTTGTCTTGATTGCGCTAGGCGCAGTGACACTGATTGCGATTCCGACAACGACAACGCTAGCAACGGAATATCAATCATATGGGTCAATTGGATTTATTAAGTCGAACGAAACTGAAGCACCGAATAATCCCGCCGTGTTTTATACGCCACCGAATACGGATGGAATTGATGTGCCGGATGAGCTACCTGATGCTGGTGGCAATAGTGGTGGTCAGCACACTGGTGGTACTACTGGTGAATTACCCAGTTCGGGTAGGAGCAATAGCAATACTAACGTTAGTACGATTAACGAGACTACGAATACTGAACTACCGCAATCAGGGTTACAAAATGAACTACAATTCGCTGCCATGATTCTGGGCGGATTAGTTTTACTCGGTGCATATGGCTTGGGAAAACAAGTTTGGCGAGCTCCAACCAACCAGGATTAAGCCGAGTACTTCAGGATAAAACATAGGTTAAATGACAAACTACTTAGGAATTAACCGAGTAGCTCGAACAATCGAATATGCGGAGCCAATTAGGCCCGCAAGCATAAAAAGTGTGAGGAGAAAAATTATGAAAAGATCAAATAAGCTTTCAAAAATTGTGACATCAGCTTTATTTGCAACACTCATTTTAGGCGCGGTACCACTAACATCAGTGAGTGCAGACCTGCCGCCATATCAATCGTATGGGCAAATTATCTTTCAAAGTGATAATGCAGTCACTTTACCAGAAAATCCATTTGACCCTAATCCAGATAAACCTGTTCGTCCAATTGATCCCATTATGCCAGACGGACCAAACCTTGGGACGGCCGGACCTTTATCAATTGATTATGCGTCATCATTTGAATTTGGGACGCAGTTAATTCCTAGTGATGGGAAGGACCATGAATACAATGCAACGGCGCAAGCATTTAGTGAACCCGATGACAGTGGGGATGGTTTTGTTTCCCCAGGTGATCCAGGTGAAATTGGATCGAATTTAGGTGGCAGTTTATCCGATAAAGCACCGTTGTATGCGCAAGTTACCGATAAACGGGGGAATGAAAATGCGGGCTGGACGTTGAAAGCGACAGTCTCAGATTTCACTAATAAAGGGGAAACTTTAGCTGGTGTCTCAATTAAGATTGATGGCATTAATACAATTACTGAGAAGGGGAATACGGCAGGAATTTCTCCTGGTGCCCCCACTGGTTCTGTTGAATTAGTGCCCAATGCCGCAACAACGATTATGTCAGCCGGAACTGATGACACTGCGACACATAATGGTTTTGGAACATGGTTGTCAGTATTTGGATCTGCTAGTGATTTAGGTACGGAGAAAGATGCAACCGGTGGTGATCGTAACGTGGACAAGGCAGTTAGATTAGTAGTTCCTGAAAGTGCAGAAATTGCTGATGGCACATATGAAGCGGAAGTCAATTGGGAATTAAGTGATACCCCTGGAAGTGATTAGGCAATAAGCAACATAGCAAGCAGTGGATTTGTAATCTGCTTTGCTGTACATATAGAAAAGATTATTAACACAATACTGGGTGGGCACATCGAGAGGAATACGAGGTATAGCGTGATGAAATTATCAATAAAAGTAATATGCGCCGCGATATGCATCGTAGGGTTTGCAATACCCAATGCTAGTGCGGCAGATGATACGGTTAACTATACAACCGCGACCCATGTTAAATTACACGAAAACACTGATAATAATTCGCAGGTTGATCCAGAGAGTCCAACTAATGTGGTAACGCCAGCCGATCCGAACGGTCACAAACCAGGTGTCGGCACGGCGGGACCATTGAGTATTGATTATGTGTCATCTTTAAATTTTGGTATGCAAAAGACATCGACTGTAGCACAGCAGTATGCCGCCTATGCCACGATTATCAGTATGGACACTAGTAAAAAATATGTAGCGCCCTATGTGCAAGTAACTGATAATCGTGCTATGAAGACGGGCTGGTCGTTGAAGGTGGCACAGAGTACGTGGACTAGTGATGATAGTAAGCAACTTAATGGCGCAACGTTATCATTGGGAACGCAAGGTGCGCTGACAAATAATTTGGAGGAACCATATACCAATGGTGACTATGCACCAGTACCTGTTAATGATGACATTGAACTAGATGACAGCGGTGAACAACAAATTGTAATGACCGCTGAAGAAAGTAAAGGTTTTGGTACTTGGGTCAAAACTTTTGGCGCGCTTGCGAGTTCATCATCAGCATTTCCAACAGAACAAAATGATTTTACCAATATGCCATTGACGACGGGTGGGGCACAATTAACGGTTCCTGAAAGTAACACAGCCGGAGATAACACCTACACTACAACGTTAACGTGGACGTTGGAAGATACACCATAGTAAAACCAACACTAATAATAGAATCTCAGTAATTCGATGATTGAAAAGTACAGGAATGGCAATCCCGCGCTGGAATAAATAGAACCGACGTCTGTTTCCCCCATTTTGTACGCCCATGGTTTTAACGTATTAGCTTGAATACAGGCCAGATGTTCACAAAAAATACATCATTTGGCTGATTATTTGTTCAAAAATGCTTGCTACAATTAACAGAATTACAAGATTAGTAATTTTTTGCCAAGCATACATAAATTATTGAATAAGAAGGAATGCGTCCTCATGAAAAAATTGTTCGCTAGTATCATTGCAACACTAGGTATGTTCACGTTGATGACCACAACAGTTAGTGCCAACCAGTTTAACTTTGCTGTTGAGCCGCAGTTGCCTAAGAATCAGATTAATAAAAAACATTCATATTTTGATTTAAAAGTTGCCCCCAATCAAAAGCAAACACTTGAAGTAAAACTTAAAAATGATACCGATAAACCGGTGGTAGTTGAAGCTCAAATTAATACCGCTAAAACCAATAGTAATGGGGTTGTTGAGTACAATTCCGACAAATTAAAACTAGACAAAAGTTTACCAGTTGCCATTAAAGACATTTTAACAGCACCCGAAACGATTACGATTCCAGCTAAGTCAGCAAAGAACTTAAATTTGGCCTTAAAGATGCCGGCGAAACAATTTAAAGGTGTATTAGCGGGTGGGATTACATTCAAAGAAGTTAGCACAACTAAAGAAGCTGCAAAGAAAAAAGGGGTTTCGATTGTTAATAAGTACGCTTACGTTGTGGGGGTAGTTTTACGTGAAGAAAACACACCAGTAGCAGCAACCATGACGATGCCAAAAGCGTATGCGGGGCAAGTTAACTTCCGCAATAACATCATTGCCGAACTCCATAACACTTCAGCCAAATATATTAACCAAGTTGAAGTTACTTCAAAAATTTACAAGAAGAACGGAACTAAAGCCCTCTATTCTAATAAGAAAAATCAATTGCAGATGGCACCAAACGCAATCATGGACTATCCAACTTCACTAGGTGGACAACGTTTACAAGCCGGGAAGTACACGATTAAAGTTGATGTAAAAGCTGGTACGGATGAATGGCATTTTGCAGAAGATTTTGAAATTACCCGCCGCGAAGCACGGAGCCTCAATGAGCAAGATGTTACGGTTACCGAGGATAACACATGGTGGTTTGTCGCTGCCGGAGTGGTATTACTGGTGGGAGTGATTGGCTTGATCTACTATCGGTTGCGCAAAAAGGATAAAGAAAATAAAGCTTTGCGGGCCCAACTGGAAGAAACAGGTAAATAACGACAATGAAAATTAATAAACAGATTATGTATGCGGCGGTAGCCGGCGTAATTTTGGGTGGCGCAATGGGGTTTGGTAGTGCAAATCAACGTGACCACGCCAGTGAAACGTTAGTTACGACTAAATACGGTAAAATTAGCCAACAAAAATACTATAATCAAATCAAAGACAGTACGAGTGCTAAACAATTGCTGCAAGCCGAAATCACAAAGCAAATCGTGCAGCACAAGTACGGTCATAAAGTTAGTGACAAAATGGTTAATGAAAGCTATCAAAATACCGCCGCGGCGTTTGGTGCGGATTGGGATGCGGCTCTAAAGAAAAGTAGTTACACTGAGAAAACCTTTAAGCAACAAATTCGTGATAATTTTGAAATGCGGATCGCAATCACTGAAAACATGGAGTTAAGTAATCAAGACTACGTGGCACGGTTCAAAACGTTCCAACCTAAAGTTACAATTGCACAAATTATGCTAGGTAATGAAAAAGATGCTAAAAAAGTAATTAAGCAACTTAATGCAGGGGCTGATTTTAATGAATTGGTAAAAACTGAATCCTTGGACATGGCGACCAATAGTCATGATGGTGAGTTAGCGCCATTCGATAACAATACCAAAATTGATACAGCGATTAAGACCGCCGCCTTCAAATTAAAAAAAGGCGAGTACAGCAGCACCCCAGTTAAAGGGGCAGAGGGTTACTACGTAATTAAGATGTTGAGTAACTCCGACAAAGGCACTTGGCAAGCGCATAAGGCTGAATTAAAGAATTTAATTGTGGATGAATATATCGCGGGCGAACATGGCGCCGGTATGAAAAAAATTATCAAAAAACTTTATCAAGCAGCCAACGTGGATATTACTGACAAGTCACTCAAGTCATTAGAAACAGTCAAATAATGAATCAGTGATATTTATGTGATGGTACAACATATTAGATAGCTCGATTACGCCTTCTTCTGAGGCTGTAATCGGGTTATTTTGTGATGTGATCAAAATAGTGCATAAGGGATATTCGTGGTGCGTGAGTATTCTTAACCAAATGTACAGAAACGACAATTCCGCGCTAGACTAAATAAAATTATCATTTGCTATTTTTTTATTTAGTCTAGCTGAGAAGTGTCACGGTAACTTCATAGTTTCTTATCAGAAAATGTATTAAGAATCGGTATGATGGTAAATAACTATACTAAGCGTGCGCGTAAGATGGGAGGCCATAATGACCTTACAAGTTAAAAATTTAACAAAAAGTATTCAAAATAAAGTCGTCTTAGAAAATGTGAACATTGAATTTAAAACTGGTGAAATCGTGGGGCTCGTTGGCCGAAATTCAGTTGGATTATCAACGCTTTTAAAAACGCTAACCCGGCGTTCAAAGATTGATGCCGGGGATGTTTTATATAATGGTGAATCAATTTTTGTGAAAACGGAGTTACTACAAAAGATAAACTTTACCAACGCGACGTGGAATTTTTTTAGCAGTAATACGCTTTTGCAGATTGCGAAAACTTTTGAAATTGCTTACCCGAATTTTAAAACGTATTCGCTGCTTGGGCAACTTGAAGAACGTGGGGTACCAGTCGAAGAAAAGTATAGCCGACTCTCAACGGGGATGCAGGCACTTTTTCGGGTCATGTTGGGCTTTGCGACTAATGCGGAATATATCTTATTGGATGAACCCTTGAATGGGATTGATACAATTTGGCGTGAAGAAGTTATCGAGGTAATTCGTAAGGAAATGGCGGCACGCAAAGTAGGCGTTGTGATTACTTCGCACCACTTGAACGAGCTTGATTTATTAGCCGATCGTATTGTTATTTTACGTAATCGGACCGTGTGGCATGAATACGCCCATAACGAACTTAACGAAAAGGCACGTAAGCTACAAATTGTGGTCCGCGACGAAGATACTGACTTTTCGGATATTCCAGGGACGGTTATCGAGCACGAAGGACACGTGTTCAAAATTGTATTTAGTGAATATGCAGATGAAACCCATCAAAAAATTGAAGCGCTAAATCCGATTTTTTACGAGTTTTTAAGTGTGACCTTGGATGATTTATATCATGTGACAATTGATGAAGGGGAGGTAGAGGATGCAAATGATGAATACGCGAATGAAAAAGACGACCAAGAATAATAAAGTGCGCCAGATTGTCTTGATGGTTATTGCGGTGTGCTTTGGTTTGCAAATTTTTGGTGGGCAAATGAATGCTGATACACGGGAATATTCAATCGGTCTTGAGGATAACTATGCCCCGTTTTCATCAAAAAATGAAATAGGTCAGTGGGTGGGAATATCACCGGATTTAATGAAAGAAATTGCGGCACTGGAAGGTTTTGAGTGCAGATTTGTGGAAAAGAATTTTAAGGAAGCAAGTGATCAAGTCTTAAGCGGTGAAATTGATGCGACAATGCCCGTTTCGATTATACCGGAACGTCAAGCTGGCTTTGACTTTTCAGAGCCGTTTTTTAAATCAGGAATCGTGGCCGCGATTTATCAAGGGACCGATATCAATAGTTTAGAGGATTTGAAGGGTAAAAAAGTTGGGGTTAAGCGTGGAACAACGGATGCGATGCACGCTTACAAATTAGCGGCAAAATATAATTTTACAGTTGTTGAATCGAGTAACACGCACGCCGTGTATAACGATGTAATCATTGGCAAAGTCGCGGCAACATTTGACGACGAACCCATCATTGAAAGTCTGATTGATAACGGGGTGCCGTTAAAAATTATTACTAAACCGGTAAGTATTACTAGTAACTCATTGATAGTTAAAAAGGGTACTAATTCTGAATTGATTCAAAAATTCAATCATGGTTTGGCGCAACTAAAAAAGAGTGGCCGCTATGATGAAATTGTTAAGCAATATATGCCGACAAAACGACCGCAACCAACCATCACTGCCGAAATGACGACCGTTGACATGGGCGATTTTTGGCGGGCTAACAAAAAAGTATTACTACTTGGTTTAGTGTTATTAGTAGTGATGTTTGGTGTGATTTGGGTGCTGGCACGAGCATTGGCGCTTAGTTTGTATCACCATAGCAAGAAGCACCCAAAACTTGATGATTTATTGGAACGAATCCCAGCATTTATAATTGGGAATGTTGTAGTACTTGTTGTTGGGGTAGTACTGGCACTTGTCTTGGCACAGTTTTCTACGTTTAACTGGGTTGGTTGGATTATTGGAGTGGTTTTGATTACCCTCTTAGAAGGATTGGCATTTGCCAAGCGCTTGGACCAAGTTACAATTGCTGACACTAAGCTACGGCGTAAAGTATTACGGCAATACCATTTACGTGGTGTGGTGCGTGATATTTTAGTTCTTGCCATGGCTGGATATTACATTGCCACTGCAACTGGCACGATTAAAATGATGGTAGATGTGTATGCGTTTGAAATTTGGAGTGGTATCTTCGTTGGTTTTATTGTAATTCTGAGTATTTTAACAATTTGGCAACGTAAAGTGGTCCACATAATTGAAGATAATAACTAACAAAAGCCAAGCAATTTGCTTGGCTTTTTTGTACACTATAACTAATATATTGATTCTAATTCAAAGTTATTGGAGGCTCGAACGTGGGTAAGAAAAAAGATAAATTAAAGAAGACACTGCCAGAACAAATGCTGGATAAAGCCGGTGTGGCGTATGAAAGTTTAGCCTTTGCTTGGCATGAAGAACATGGTGTCGCTCAGTTTGAACATGGGGATATCGAAGAACACAGTATTTATAAGACTTTGGCATTGATTGGAAATGTTACCGGACCGGTGGTTGGTGTGGTGCCTTTGGATTATCATTTATCAGAAAAAAAGTTAGCAGCAGTTTCTGGTAATAAAAAAGTGGACATGATTCCACTGAAGGATTTGGTGAAGACAACGGGTTATGTGCACGGTGCTAACAATCCGGTCGGTATCTGGCAAACTAAGCATTTTCCGATTTTCATTGATGAAGAAGCCAAACGCCAAGGCACGATGATTGTTTCAGGTGGTGAAGTTGGCCGCTCAATTAAGATTGACGCCACAGAATTAGCAGAATTTGTTCACGCAAAGTTCGTAGATTTACGCCAATAGACATTTTTTGTGAAGGAAAAGTTTTTTGGTCCTATTTAGGGCATAAAAAGACCTAATCAGCATTCACAGAAATGTTAGGGGTCCTTGGTATACTAGACATATGGAAGAGTAGGAAGCAAATATGAAGCAAGAAGTACAATTACAAGCCATCACAGAATTTACGGAGCGAGTTCTGGGTGGTGATAAATCTGGGCACGACATGTCCCATATTCATCGCGTTGTTCAAAGTGCACGAGCTATTTTAGCAACGGAACCTACTGCTGATCCATTTATTGTAATCGCTGCAGCAACATTACACGATACGTATGATGATAAGTTATTTACCGACGTGGCAGCAGCTAAGGCCGACGTGGTCGCAATGCTGATAGCCAATGCGGTTAGCTCAGATACGCAAGCTGCCATTTTTTTCATCATTGATAATATGTCGTGGTCGAAAACCATGAATGGAGAAGGTCTACCATTAGATATTAACGGCCAGATTGTCCAAGATGCCGATCGATTAGATGCAATTGGCGCAATGTCAATCGCCCGTGTGTTTATCTTCGGTGGTGGGCACGGTCATATCATGTATGACCCGGCAATCAAGCCACGCACATCAATGTCAAAAGCCGAATATCGGCGCGATGACGAAGGCACAATGATTAATCATTTTTACGAGAAATTACTATTACTAGTTGACCATTTAAACACCACCAAGGCCAAAACGGTCGGCGCACATCGCCAACAAATTATGTTGGACTACTTAGCCGCATTCAAGGAAGAATGGGACGGAAAGGATCTCTAAAATGTCAAAACGGCTTTTCTGCTTAGCAACATTATTAGTATTTATTAGTGCCACGCTGAGCGGAATTGCTGGCATTTTAAATCCAAATGAGCTCGGCATGGTTAATGTAGAAGACCTCCAAAACGGTCCATTTACTGATTTTTTGATCTTGTCAGTAATTTTAACTGTGGTAGGAATTATTAATGCAATAGTGTTAATTATGGTGCGGGTAAAACCAGGTCACCTCGCACAAGCGGGAATTGGTGTTGGTGCAATTCAAGTTGCTTTGGTAATTGTTCAAGTATATATTTTTGCGGGAATCACTCTGTTTGATATTATGTATTTGTTACTAGGAACATGGCAAATGCTATATGGGATTAAGGCACTGCATACCCAACGCTTGCGGGCATGGTGGACGAAAGCGGTAGAATGAATAATAACTCTATTTCGTCTGACGTGGAATTGAATACAAATGGCCACTCCGTGCCAGTAAATTACTTGGCGCACCACGCTGGAAGCAGCCTCCCAAGCCAAAGTGCGGTCTTGGTCGGTTCGGATAAGTTGGAACTCTACGGGAATAAATTCCCTGGACTCCTCATCTTATCCTCAGCGGAAATATGTGCTTCACACATATTCCCCCAGTCGCGGTGTAAAGGCTACGCCCGCCAAGCAATTTCTAGCCACTCCGTTAGTTAGGTATAATGTAACTAGTGAAAACAGTTACTAATCACAGACCTCAGTAATATGGAAAAAACACTGACAATAGAACCTCAGCAAGTCGGTGACTGAAAAGTATAGAAACGACAATCCCACGCCCGATAAGTAAGGCTGTCCGAATTATTGATTACCGCTAAACTTGCAGCGACAAGGATTGCGGGCATATTACTAGTCAGACTGCCTGCTCAAACTAACGAAGGGGCTGGAAACAGGCTGGACTTTAGCTCGCACCGTGATGGCATAATCAATAACGGGTTTCGTTATTGATTATGGATTTGTGAAGATGGTTACCGCGTTAACGCAAGCTTCGCAAGCATTTGAAGACCGCATTGTGGCTTCAAATGCTTGTCTTCCATCACGGTGTCCAGGCTGTTTCCAGACACGTAGTGGGAATCAATCTGAGACGCATATCCAAATTCCACGCTAGAAAAATTTAGCCGGAATAATACACGCCACGCAAATTTAGAGATTGCGTGGCGTTTTTTGTGCAACAATAATTGGTCCTAATTTTAAATGAATTGGTCTTTATTTATGATACAAGTGGTCAGACCAATTTATTTTTTGTATAATAACATTGGACAATTAAAAAATGGAATAGATAAATAAACACAACGAAAGGAATTCACATGGCTGATGTCATTTACATGCAGGTTTTAGCCGACCTCAAGCACCGGATTTACAGTAATGAATTTCCTGATAAGAAGTTACCTGACGAACGGTCTTTATCAGAAAGTTACGGGGTAAGTCGTTCTTCAATCAAGCGCGCGTTGAATATTTTGGCGGCACAAGGAATTATTTTTAAAAAACGTGGTTCAGGAACATTCGTGAATCCACTTTATTTGAAAAACCAACCAATTTTCCATAATGAAGGCTCGAATTTAGGGGTGACAGATAGTTATCAACTTGGTGGGCAAGCGCCAACGATTAAGTTACTTAACTTTCAAGTGGTACCGGCTAATGATGACTTACAGCAAGCTTTGTTCCTAGATGAAGGGGACTTTGTGTACCAAATTGAACGTTTACGTATCTTGGATGGGGTGCCGTTCATGATTGAAACGGGCTTTATTCCAATCAAGGTGCTACCTGAATTATCAACGGATAAAGTTGAGGGGTCAATCTTTAACTATGTTGAGGAGACTAAGAAAAAAGCGGTCACCAAGTCATTTATGTCAGTGATGGCGGAACCATCGAATGCTGCGGATCAGGAGTTATTACAACTCACAGCTTATGAACCAGTCGGCATCATGGAAGGGATTTTCTTCTTAGATGATGGGACCCCATTTGAAGTGTCGACGATGCGTATCAATTATAAATATATGAAGTATAATGCTTTTGTCAGTTTAGATGCTGAGTAATTGGAATGACTAATAAGGCATGTGGAAACTGGTAAGAGGGGGAACTTGATGAAAATTGAAAGATTACAAGCGTTTAGTGATGGAATGTACGCGATTTTAATTACGATTTTGGTTTTGGAATTTGTGGTGCCAGAATACCAAGTCGGACATTTGCTTGATGGAATGTTGAATCAATGGCCGATTTTCTTTGCATATATTTTATCGTATGTTTATGTAGGGACGCTCTGGTTATTTCACCATGATTTTTTCTTATCATTGAAGCAAATTGATCGTAAACTGAACATTATCAACATGGTCTCATTGTTCACAGTCACACTCATTAACTACCCAACTTTATTAGTCGCTGCAACACTAAAACGCGGTAATATCAACGATTTACGGGTAGCATTTATGACGTATGCATTTGTAGCGATGCTGATTTCACTGACGTATTTTTGGCTGTATAGTTACGCTGCTAGCCATAGTGAATTAGCGGTCAAAGGTGACATGAATAAGGAGTTATATTCACGGATTAAGTATGATCCATGGCGGTCAGTAGCGGTGTATGGACTAGCGATTGGCCTAATGTGGTTGAGCGCTTGGCTCGGTGCCGCAATGGTGGTTGCCGGGATTATCTGGCACTTTATTGCATATATGCGCTTAGGACGGAATTTACACGAATTACATGCACCCGAACATAAAAAATAAAGTGAAAACAGCATTCAGCGGGATGCTGTTTTTTTGATGGAAAGTTAAACCTGAAGTCCGCTTTCAGCTGGCGATATGAAATTGCTTGCAAAATCAATTTGGGAACAGTCTTTAAAATAAAAAGTTCATTATTTAAGTAGATGTTTATTTACCTTGGGAATGCCTTTGCTGACGCTAGTTTGGGACTTGTATCTGCCATAAAATAATCAAAGAACAGCAACTAAACAATATTCTAATGCCAATTCGTGGTATTTTGTGCGCAAAGACGTTACAATTACACTCGTAACGTGAAGTTGCAGATATTTTAGTACGGGAAATTTAGGCGGCTTTTTAATTGGACCGCTCCAATTGAAAAATTAGTTGACTTTTATTTTTATCGGGCTAAAATATAACTTGTAAAGCTTAACAATTGTGTTGAGTTTTTAGCACTTTAAAACTTTTAATTAAAAAAGGAGAGCTATTCCAAATGGCAGTAGATTACGATTCACAAGAATATTTGGAAAACGTTGACGCCTGGTGGCGTGCAACTACTTACATCTCAGCCGGTGTTATTTACTTGAAGGACAACGCTTTGTTCTCAGTAACTGGTACTGAACTTACAGCTGCAGACGTTAAGGCAAAACCAATCGGACACTGGGGTACTGTTTCAGGTCAAACTTTCTTATATGCACACGCATCACGTTTGATCAACAAGTACGACTTGAACATGTTTTATGTTGAAGGACCTGGTCACGCCGGTCAAGTTATGTTCTCAAACTCATGGATCGACGGTTCATACACCGAAGATTACCCAGAAATCACTCGCGACCTTGAAGGTTTGAACCGTTTGTACAAGCGTTTCTCATTCCCAGGTGGTGTTGGTTCACACGCAACTGCTCAAACTCCAGGTTCACTTCACGAAGGTGGAGAACTTGGTTACTCACTTTCACACGGTGTTGGTGCTATCTTAGATAACCCAGACCAAATCGGTTTCGTTGTTGTCGGTGATGGTGAATCAGAAACTGGTCCACTTACTACTGCATGGCAATCAAACAAGTTCATCAACCCTATTACTGACGGTGCTGTGTTACCTGTCTTGGATCTTAACGGTTTCAAGATTTCTAACCCAACTATCTTGTCACGTTACAAAGATGAACAACTTGTTAAATACTTCGAAGGTTTCGGTTGGAAGCCATACTTCATCGAAAACGATGATATCCACGACTACATGACTTACCACAAGTTGGCAGCCAAGGTATTCGACGAAGCTATCGAAGACATCAAGCAAATCCAAAAAGATGCCCGTGAAAACGGCCGTTACCAAGATGGTGAAGTACCATTCTGGCCAATGGTTGTTGCTCGCCTTCCTAAGGGTTGGGGTGGTCCAAAGGTTGACGAAAAGGGTATGCCTGTTGAAGACTCATTCCGTTCACACCAAGTGCCATTGTCATTCTCATCAAAGAACTTTGATGCCGACGTTGACATGTTCAAAGACTGGATGGCTTCATACCGTCCAGAAGAACTCTTCAACGAAGATGGTACTCCAAAGGACTTCTTGGTAGAACTTGCACCTAAGGGTGACAAGCGTATGTCAATGAACCCAATTGCTAACGGTGGTGTTGGCCGCGGAGAAGATCCTAAGCAACTTAACTTGCCTGACTACAAGGCCTACGCTTCAGACGTTACGCCTGAAAACCGTGGACACCTTCAATCAGAAGCAAACCGTAACATGGACATGTGGGTTCTTTCAACTTACCTCCGTGAAGTTACTGACCGTAACATGGAAGACTTCCGTTTCTTCGGACCTGATGAAACTATGTCTAACCGTCTCTGGGACTTGTTCGAAACTACTGACCGTCAATGGATGGAAGAAGTTCGCGAACCTAACGATCAATTCGTTGGTGCCAAGGGTCGTATTATTGATTCACAACTTTCAGAACACCAAGCTGAAGGTTGGTTAGAAGCCTACACATTGACTGGTCGTCGCGGATTCTTCGCATCATACGAATCATTCCTTCGTGTTGTTGACTCAATGATTACTCAAATCTTCAAGTGGTACCGTCAAGCTGACGAAATCACTTGGCGTAACAAGTACCCATCATTGAACTTGATTGCTACTTCTACTGCCTTCCAACAAGACCACAACGGTTACACTCACCAAGATCCAGGTCTGTTGACTCACTTGGCTGAAAAGAAGACTAAGTACATCCGCGAATTCTTGCCAGCTGATGGTAACACTTTGTTGGCTGTTGCTGACAAGTCACTTCGTTTGAACCAAACCATTAACTTGATCGTTGCTTCTAAGCAACCACGTCAACAATGGTTCTCAATCGACGAAGCTACTGAATTGGTAGAAACTGGTCTTAAGACTATCGAATGGGCTTCAACTGTTGCTGATAACGAAACTCCTGATGTTGTGTTCGCCGCTTCTGGTACTGAACCAACTATCGAAGTATTCGCAGCTGTTTGGTTGCTTAACCAAGCATTCCCAGAATTGAAGATCCGTACTGTGAACGTTGTTGACTTCTTGCGTCTTAAGAAGCAAGACCCACGTTCATTGTCAGACGATGAATTCGACGCTATCTTCACTACTGACAAGCCAGTTGTATTCGGCTTCCACGGTTACGAAGATCTTGTTAAGGACATCTTCTTCGATCGTCACAACCACAACCTTGACGTTCACGGTTACCGTGAAGAAGGTGATATCACTACTACTTACGACATGCGTGTATACTCACAACTTGACCGTTTCAACTTGGTTAAGGACACTGTTGCTCGCTTGACTGACGTATTGTCAGCTGATCAAATTGCTGACACGACTGCTAAGATGGATGCTATCCTTGCTAAGCACTTCGACGTTACTCGTAACGAAGGTATTGACATTCCTGAATTCACTGACTGGAACTGGTCACCACTTAAGAAGTAATCTACTGCCGATTATCTCTTCAGTTATAGTAATTAAAAAAGCTCATTGGTCTTTTAGACCGATGGGCTTTTTTGTATTTCGTCTGACGTGGGATTTATAAAATGCGATGAGATGTATGATGCCACTGCGTGCCTGAAAATCACATTGTGCACCGAAATGGAAGCACATGCCCAAGCCACGTGCTTATGCCTGAGGTACGGCAACGCAAAACATTCCAGCAGTTTGTTTTCAACAAACAACTGAATCTAATCAAAACCCGATTAGATTAGCCTTCCAGGCTGAATGTCTGTCTTGGGCAATTCGGGATAGCTGACAGTCTAATGGCTAAAGCCAAAAGACTGCTCACATTTGTAGCTACGCTGGACAAATAAGGCCCGGTCGGCTCTACCCTCAGCGACAAACTCGACACATGGTGTCACGTCCCATTTCGGTGTAAAGCCTGCCGGCCACAAAGTGATTTTCAGTCACTCCGCTAGATAAGCGTGGAATTATTGATTATCGCTAAACCTGCAGCGACAAGGATTGCGGGCATATTACTAGTCAGATTGCCTGCTCAAACTAACGAAGAGGCTGGAAACAGGTTGGACTTTAGTTCGCACCGTGATGGCATAATCAGTAACGGGTTTTGTTACTGATTATGGATTTGTGAAGATGGTTACCGCGTTAGCGAACCAAGCTTCGCAAACATTTGAAGACCGCACTGTGGCTTCAAATGCTTGTCTTCCATCACGGTGTCCAGACTGTTTCCAGCCTCGTAGTGGGAATCAATCTGAGACGCATATCCAAATTCCACGCTAGAAAAAATTTAGTCACAAATTTTTGTCACATTCTAAGCCTTGATTCACAGATTCTTTAAAGTTAATTGTTATTCTGGGAGTAGGAAATATTGCCATACAAATTATCCGAAACGAGGTAATCAAATTATGACTGATGAACCAAAGAAAGTTGCTTTTGATGATGAAATTGATACCACAAAAAATGATGATATCGTTGGCACACCAGAGCACAAACACAATGTAGAATTGTTGCATGACATCGAAAGCGAACCACGGCGCGTAACTTTTGATGAAGAAGTCGATATCCGCGAAAATGATAAGTTTTCAAATCTTGATAACGAACTCGATGCTTAGACAATTGAACAAATGAAAAACGCGAATTCCGGTTGTGGAATTCGCGTTTTTTAGTAAAGTTATTTTACTTATTCAGAATAAACGTACTTTTCAAAACGGGCGGCATCAGCTGATTGGAGTTCAACGTTCAAAAGGGTACCTTCTTCAAGGTATTCGGTTGAATTGATGTTAGCGTGTTCGTTCAAGTATGTTACGACTTGACCATCGCTGAATGGAATCAAGAGATTTTCAGTCACGTAATCCTTGAAAACTTTTTCCTTGATGATTGCTAATAAAGCATTCAAGGAATCATCTTCACGCGCTGAAATAATGATGTTATCACCTTCGCGAGTTGGGTAAGCAACGGGTGCTTGCGCCAAATCCGCTTTGTTGAACGTAATAATCATTGGAATATCGGTAACCCCGATTTGTTTCAATGTGAGTTCGGTTGTTTCCATCATGTCTTTGTAGTTAGGGTCTGAGTAGTCAACCACTTGGAGCAAGAGGTCAGCCTTAGCTGCTTCCGCCAGAGTTGAACGGAAGGCACTCACCAAGTTGTGAGGCAACTTAGAAACGAACCCAACTGTATCGCTCAGCAAGAATTGCTTTTGGTCAGGCAAAGTTAATTGACGAACCGAAGTGTCCAAAGTGGCAAAAAGCATGTTCTTTTCAAAGACGGTCTTGTCTTCACCTTGGCCATACATCCGCACAAGCCCGTTCATAATCGTTGATTTACCAGCATTGGTATAACCGACGAGGGCGACAGTTGGGATACCTGATTTATCACGTTGGGCGCGACGGGTATCTTCAGACTTGGTGATAACTGAGAGTTCTTCTTTTAAATGAGTAATGCTATTTTCGATAGTCCGGCGATCCATTTCGAGCTTAGTTTCACCAGAACCACGGTTGGTAAAGCCACCACTACCAGAACCAGCTGTTTGTTGGTCCATGCGGACATTCATACTAGTCCGCAAGCGTGGAAGTTGATATTGGAGGCGCGCAATGGCAACTTGCAATTTGGCTTCCTTTGACTTGGCACGATTGGCGAAGATATCCAGGATTAAACCAGTCCGGTCAATCACTGAAGCACCTGTTCCAGCTTCGATGTTCCGAATTTGGGAAGGTGATAATTCATCATTAGTAACAATCAAGGATACGCCGGTTGCTTCAACGAGTTCCTTGAGTTCTTCAACTTTCCCTTTACCAAAGTAAGTTCCGGCATTGGGGCGGTCGAGTTTTTGAGTGACAGTTTCAGCCACTTCCATGTTATTAGCATCAATTAAGTTAGCTAATTCTTCCATTGAGTAGGCAAAACTGGGATCATTTTTATCTAAACCAGCAATGATGACCGGTTGTACTTCAAATTGTTCTTCCATTAAGTAGCCTCGTTTCTTATCCGGGAAGATTATCAGTTTCGTTGTAGAACACAACTTTGACGGTATCTTCTGTTAATTCAAGTTTAGTAATTGCACCATTGGCGGGTGCTTGACCTTCATATGCTTTTAAACCAAAGCGGCCAGCAATTGAGCGAATTGTTGCTCCGTGTGATACGAGCAAGACATTATCACCAGGTTCTTGGCGATCGCGTAAAATATCAAGACCAGTGTTGATACGATCCCAGAACTCTTGGGCGCCTTCAGCGTGTCCATAAGGATCGCCGGCTTTGAAAGCTTCCATGGTACCATCGGCACCTTCAGAGGCCATCAATTCGGTGAATGATTCAACGTTTTCGAGTTTAGCAGCGACCATGCTAACGGCAAATTCACCCGTTAAACCTTCAAATGAACCAAAAGAAACTTCTCGGAATTCAGGCATTGGAGTTGGTTCAGTGAGGGCGCTTGCTTGGTTTTCGCTCAAGATGTATTTTGCAGTGTTAACAGCCCGTGTCAAGTCGCTTGAGTAAGCAGCATCAAAGCTAACATCTTTTAATACACGGCCGGCACGGTGCCCATCGGCAATTCCTTTTTCAGTAAGGGGCATGTCGCTCCATCCTTGCATACGCTTGTAAAGGTTGAAATAAGTTTGTCCGTGGCGGACGAGATAAATGTTAATTGGTTGCATGATTGTGATCTCCTTTTAATCGGATTGCTATAAGTAAAAAATACTCTCACCTATAATAGTAACATACGATAGCATTAAACTCTGGTCTGGCGTATAATTATTAGTCAACAAAGTACTAATAATTGAATACAGGTTGTTATGCACATCGTTACTGTTAATTTCGGACAGCGGCTATTTAGCGACTACATTCAAGTAGGCTTTGTTGAATTGGGGAGCACTAGTATTGTGTTTATAAAATAGATAAAAAAGGGAAGTATACATGGCAGATCAAATTCACGAGTACGAACAAAGTCACTTAACGGACGTGCTCGAAAAAATAAAAATTGCACAAGTTAAAACCCAAGCAGAACTCGATAAGACTGAAAAAGATCGCTCAGATATTGAAGCGGGTTGGGGCGATGTCCGGATCAAAACTAGCACATATGAAAATATGTTGGATACGGCACTATCAGTTCGGCAACAACAACAATTAATCACAGAACGTCAAAATAGTTTCCAACATGCAACAACACGCTTGGAAACCTTAAAAAAATTAGAAGTCAATCCATACTTTGCGCGGATTGATTTTCAAGAACGTGGTGAACAAAAAGCCGAAACAATTTATATTGGGTTAGGTTCATTTTCCGATACACCGGATCATTTCTTGATATATGATTGGCGTGCGCCGATTTCATCAATCTACTACGATGGTGGGTTAGGTGAAGTGACATATTTAACACCAGATGGTAATCAAACGGTTGATGTGGATCTTAAGCGTCAATTCCAAATCGCAGACGGTGTTGTGGTAACAATTTTTGATACAGATGAAGCTGTCGGGGATCAAATGCTTTTGGAAGCCTTAAGTGGTGACTCAGATACTAAAATGAAGAGTATCGTGACGACAATCCAAAAGGAACAAAATAAAATTATTCGGAATACCGCTGCTGACTTGTTGTTTGTTCAAGGGGCAGCAGGTTCTGGTAAAACGGCGGCAGTATTGCAACGGGTTGCGTACTTGCTTTACCGTTACCGCGGAAACTTAGATAGCGGACAAGTGGTCTTGTTCAGTCCTAACCAATTGTTTAATGACTATATTGATCAAGTTTTGCCAGAACTCGGTGAACAAAACATGGTCCAAATGACGTACTTCCAATACTCAAACCGACGTTTACCCAACATGCGCGTGGAAACTTTGCAAGAACGTTTTGAAGAAGATAACGACTTAGCGGCCCAACGGATTACTAATTTTAAAGGGAGCTTAGCATTCTTTAAGGTTGTCCAACAGTATGCTGAAACGTTGAACCGGAGTAATGTCCGTTTCCGTGATATTAAGTTTCAAGGTGAGGCGTTCTTTGATAAGGATAAAATCGCCAAAATGTTCTATGGTTACAATGAGAATTACAAGCTAGGACAACGTTTGAATGCGACAAAGGATAGTTTGACTAATTCGCTAACTGGTAAAGTTGGTAGTGAATTGAAACAAAAATGGGTTGAAGAAGCGATTCAAAACCTAACCAAAACTGAAATTGATTCATTGTTTGGCGATGAACCACGGGAATTTGCATCGGAAGAAAAGGAATACAACTTCTTAGCACGTAAGATTGTGACAGAAGCCTTCAAGCCGATTGCCCACGCAATTCACCGTAACCGTTTCATTAATGTAAACGCCCAATTTGCGCACTTTTTGCGTTCAGTACCAAACTTCGTTGATTTGAATCAATGGGGAATCACGGCTGATGATTGGTCAAAGAGTGTGACTAAGACGGTTACTGACTTTAAAGACAAGCGTTTGTCACTTGCCGATGTCTCGGCTTACTTGTACTTGTATGATTTGTTGACTGGTAAGCATGGTGAACGTGATATTCGCTTTGTCTTCATTGATGAAATTCAAGATTATACTGCTTTCCAATTAGCCTTCTTGAAATTTAGTTTTCCAAAAGCTAAGTTCACGATGCTGGGTGATTTGAACCAAGCAATCTTTACGAAGGAAAATTCACGTACGCTCTTACAAGAATTGGGGACACTCTTTGATTCAGATAAAATTGAAGTTGTGCAATTAACCCAAACATATCGTTCAACCCAACAAATTACAGATTTCTCTAAGGAAATTTTGGTAAACGGCGAAACGATTACTGCATTCAACCGAAGTGGTAATTTGCCAACTGTGACGATTGAGGATAATAGTGCAGCCTTGTACGCCCGTTTAGTGAGCCAAATTAATACGAATAATGGTATGAACGAAACAACTGCCATTATTACCAAGTCATTGGCTGAAGGTGAAGCCGTCTATGCTGAGCTTAAACAACAAGACGTTGCAGTGACCCTGATTCGTTCCGAAAACCAACGTTTAGCACATGGGGTGATTATCGTACCGTCATACTTGGCTAAGGGATTGGAATTTGATGCGGTTGTCATCTGGGACGCCTCTAAGAAAATGTATCCACTTGAAGATGAACGCCAACTCCTTTACACAATTGCTTCACGGGCAATGCACCAATTAACCGTGTTAGCATTGGATGAACTGACACCACTCTTAGATCGAGTGAACCCAGATTTATATGAGGTTACGGAGTAATCATGGAAACGTTCGTAAATTACGAGGTATATCAGCGGGATAGATGGGCAACGTTTGGACAACCGGTGCGCGAACTCTCGCCGGCCGTCTTACAGGAATTGGTTGCAAAGCACCCAGCGTTTAATGAAGCAGAACTATTAGCTGTGTACCAACCAGTTGCTAGCTTAATTCAACAACATTTTATTGATTATCAAATGGCGCAACAGCATCAGGCGAGTTTTACGGCTCAATCGGCGCAAGCAATGCCATTTGTGATTGGTTTAACTGGCAGTGTGGCAGTTGGTAAATCGACGACGGCAGCATTATTGAAGGATTTGCTGACGATAATGTGCCCAGAATTATCGACGGCACTAGTTTCAACGGATGGCTTTTTATATCCGTCGGCATATCTGAAGGCTCATAATTTAATGGGGCAAAAAGGATTTCCAGTGTCATATGATACTGATGCGTTGACTAGTTTTCTGTTAGCCGTCAAAGATCGCCAAGCAGAGATTAAGGTACCGATTTATTCACATGAACTATATGATATTGTTCCTGATGAATATGAAGTCTTACGAGCACCAGACATTGTACTAGTTGAGGGTGTTAACGCGTTACAACGACCTAAACTAGGATTAGTGCCCCGTGATTTAATGGATTTAACAATCTATGTTGATGCGAAGACTGACCTGATTAAGACCTGGTTCTTGGAACGCTTTGAAGATTTACTTGATGAAGCGGTTGATCACCCTGATAGTTTCTACTATCAATATACGGCTGATCGACCTGCTGCATTCCAAGCAGCCAAGGACGTTTGGCATGCTATTAATGAAGTAAACTTAGAAAAATACATCTTACCTTCCCGGGCACATGCCGATTTAGTCCTCATAAAAGGGCCAAATCACCACGTAGAACGGGTAGCATTGAAGAAATATTAGACACACTACTGTAAAATTCATTGAATTTTACAGTTTTTTTTTGCGGTTTATTGATTATGGCAAGATTATGAGCAGATTTATTGCTTTTTTTTGACTAATAAATGAATTAGTTGACAGCGTTAACTAAAGTGCTGAAATTACTGATTTTATCGCCTTTGGACGTATGTTCGTATTTCCAAGTTACAAAAAGATTACGATGAAAGCGTTGAATATTACAAACGTCATGTTTTGCTGTCACTAATCTGCTAACTCCTTGTTACAATTTGTCCGTAGTATATACCTTGTTGATTGATACGGACGTCAACGGCAACATAAAAATTAAGCCCAATCGTATAAAAAGTAAATTGGGAAATTAGATCCGTAAAGAGGAGATTTAGAAAATATGATGAACGTCAAGAATACAATTTTATCAGCAACTGGTTTAATCGCAGCTTTAGTAACAACGGGGGTTGTTGCGAGTGCTGATACAACAGTTACAGTTCAACCTGGTGATTCAGTTTCAGCAATTGCTGTTAAGAACAACACCACGGTTGCTGCAATTGCTGCAGCTAACAAGATGGACAACACTAACTTAATCTTTGTTAATGAACAATTAACTGTACCTACTTCAAGCAACACTAACCAATCAACAAACAACAACCAAGCAACAACTAAGCAAGCTTCAGCCCAAGAACAAGTGGCTCCTGTAAAGCAAGCAACAGTTAAGGACACTACGGCAACCAAGAGCACTTCTACTGGTTACCAAGGTTCACAATCTTCTGCTAAGGCATGGATTGCTAACCGCGAATCTGGTGGTAACTACGGTGCCCGTAATGGTCAATACGTAGGTAAGTACCAATTATCATCATCATACTTGCACGGTGACTACTCAGCCGCTAACCAAGAACGTGTTGCTGATCAATATGTAACTAGCCGTTATGGTTCATGGGAAGGTGCTAAAGCGCACTGGATGGCCAATGGTTGGTACTAAAATAGACCGATAATAGAAAAGCGAGCTACCGGGAGATTCTGGTAGCTTTTTTCGTACAATGTTCAAGCTTTTGATGCGACTTGTATCCAATTTAATAAAACAGGATATGTTAACCTAACTGTAAGAAATTGACTGATTTGGACAATGAAAACGCGTTCATTTGAAAATCAATGTCAAATAAGTTGACAAAGAATGTTAGGCGGACTAATATAGGTAATCGTACTAAAAATAAGTAAACTAAATTATTATATGGAAAATAAAAGGAGATAAACATATGCAAGCAGTAGATGCAAACGGTAAGCCATTTAACCGTGGTTTGTTGATTGCCGTGCTGTTGATTGGGACATTCGTTACCGTCCTTAACCAAACAGTCTTAGCAACCGCCTTACCAACCTTAATGAAGTCATTACACGAATCATTAGGGACCGTTCAATGGTTAACCACCGGATTCATGTTGGTGAACGGGATTATGATTCCAGTCTCAGCCTGGATGAGTAATCGCTTTAATACAAAATGGTTGTACTTGGGTGCAATGTTTGTCTTCTTGATTGGGACAGTTACAGCATTCACCTCATCAACCTTTGCGCAATTATTAACGGGACGTTTGATTCAAGCGTTGGCTGTTGGGGTTGCGATGCCATTATTGCAAGTTATCATGCTTTCAATCTTCCCAGCTAACAACCGTGGTGCAGCCATGGGGATGGCCGGGTTAGTTATTGGGTTAGCACCAGCCATGGGACCTACGCTTTCTGGTTGGATTTTAGATAACTACAAGTGGCAAACTTTGTTTGGAATTATGATTCCAATCATTGCACTTGTGTTGATTGCAGGTCTTTTCTTTATGAAACCTGTTATTCACACTAAAAAAGAACCATTGGACTTCTTATCAGTTGGATTATCAACAATTGGTTTCGGTGGGATGTTGTATGGATTCTCTGAAGTTTCTGGCGAAGGCTGGGGCGACATTGCACACGTAATCGCACCATTGGTAATCGGTGTAATTTTCATTGCCCTCTTCGTTTGGCGTCAACTTAAGCTTGAAAAGCCATTATTGGAATTACGTGTTTTCAAAAACAAGCAATTTACAATTACAACAATTTTAGCTTCATTAGTAATGATGGCGATGATTGGTGCCGAAATGGTTATCCCACAATACTTGCAAACTGTTCGCGGGATGACACCATTCCACGCTGGGTTAACATTGTTAGCTGGGGCATTAATGATGGGTGTTATGTCACCTATCACTGGTCAAATTTACGATAAAATCGGTGCTAAGAAGTTGGCGATTACTGGTTTGATTCTTTTGACAGTTGGGACAGTACCATTCACATTCCTTACAGTTGGTACACCTGTTATTAACGTGACAGTCTTGTATGCTGTGCGGATGTTTGGTATTGCGATGGTTATGATGCCAGTAACGACTGCTGGGATGGCAGCCTTGTCAGGCGAAATGATTGCCCACGGGACCGCCGTAAATAACACGGCGCGTCAAGTTGCATCATCAATGGGTACTGCAGTTATGATTTCTGTTTTATCTAATGTTGTTAAGACAAACATGCCAGCGCACAAGTTGTTAAAAGCTGAACCATTACAATACGGTCGTGATGCATTGAACGCCGCCTTGAGTGGTTATCACGCCGCCTTCTGGTTGGCAATTGGTTTTGCGATTGTCGGCTTGATTGTCGCATTTACACTTGAAGGCCACCGTCATAAGAGTCAAGTCTTAGTACGAGGAGGTAAGAACAAATGATTTTAACTTTAGTAATAATTAGTGCGATTTTGTTCTTCATCTTCTTCGTGTTGATCTACAATCGTTTTGTTAGTTATGTTTTGTCATTTATCGCCTTTATTCTTTTGGTGGGTTCATTGTTCATGTTAGTGGAAAATGACCATAGCCACTTAGGTATGACGAAAGTAACGACTGAAAAGCAAACTGTAATTTATTCAGCTGGTGACAGTAAATCACCAATTAGCATGCTTTTGTACCAACCTATTGGGACGAATGGTCACGATAATGTGTACATTTATAAAGCTGCCAAGAAGGATAAGAAACCTAGTCACACCCAAACGGATGGTAAGACAACGAATAAGGTTAAGCTTGTTGATTCTGATACAGCAACGCTTGAAGTTAAAACTACTCGTTACGAATACAAACGTTCTTTAGACAAGTTCTTGTTTGGTATTGGTGGTAACGACAAGGAAGTTGTTAAGCGTGTCAACACGTTCAATATCCCTAAGGAAGCTTGGGCGAAGTTGAGTGTTAAGGCAGCTAAGAAGCTCGCTAAAGAAATGCAAAACCCTTCAAAAGCGCAACAAGCTGAACAAAAAGCAGCTGCGAAAGCTTATATTGAAGGCAAGATGAAAGCTGCGATGATGGCTGATCCAACTATGGCCACATCACCAAGTCGTCAAGCAGCTTTAGTTAAGCAAGCTACCCAAGAATTCCAAACGATGGCAATTAAACAAGCTATCGATGCAGCCCAAAAAGCTGATAAGTAATTCTAAATAAGCTCAAATAAAGGAAGGTCGCAATTAATTTTGCGACCTTTTTTCGTCTGAGGTGGGATTTATAAAATGGGATGAGATGTATGATGCCACTGCGTGCCAGAAAATCACATTGTGCACCGAGATGGAAGCACATGCCCAAGCCAAAGGGCGGTCTTGGGCAATTCGGGATAGCTGGCAGTCTAATGGCTAAAGCCAAAAGACTGCTCATCTACCCTCAGCGACAAACTCGACACGTGGTGTCAAGTTCGTCCCATTTCGGTGTAAAGCCTGTCGGCCACAAAGTGATTTTCAGTCACTCCGCTAGATAAGCGTGGAATTATTGATTACCGCTAAACTTGCAGCGATAAGGATCACGGCATATTACTAGTCAGACTGCCTGCTTAAACTAACGAAGAGACTGGTTCCAGACACGTAGTGGGAATCAATCTGAGACACATATCAAAATTCCACGCTAGAAAAATTTTAGCCATTACTTGGCGCACCACGCTGGAAGCGGCCTCCCAAGCCAAAGGGCGGTCTTGAGAGGTTCGGATAAGCTGGGACTCTAAGGAATAAATTCCTAAGACTCCTCATCTCATCCTCAGCGGCGATATGTGTTACACACATCTCACCCCAGTCGCGGTGTAAAGGCTGCGCCCGCCAAGCAATTTGCCGGCACTTCGTTAGTTAGGAATAATTCTCAGACAGCGAAAAAAATTACCAACCACAGGCCGCAGTGGTACGGAGTGGCAATAAAATAACAAAATTATGATAGTTAACCATTCACTTATTATTGATTCGTGGAGCGAAATTCAAATTTGTGGCATGATAGAAGTAATGAAATTAAGGTGAAAGGGGGACATGCAAAATGCAAGAACATGAACATGGTACCGGAACAGAGATGACGGGGAAGAAATTCTTCACGGTCACGATATTGAATTTGGTGATTACGGCGGTTGAAATTATTGGTGGTGTGCTGTCAGGGAGTCTAGCACTCTTGTCAGATGCTTTTCACAATTTGGGCGATTCCTTGGCGATTGTATTAGGTTACATTGCGTTCAAAATTAGTTTGCGCGGACAGAATGTCAAGCAAACTTATGGATATAAACGCGCCCAAATTTTAGCAGCGTTTATTAATGCCATTTTCTTAGTTGGTTTGTCGATTTTTCTAATCATCGAAGCCATTGAACGCTTTTGGCATCCGAGTCCATTGAACGCAGATTTAATGTTGATAGTGGCGGTAGTTGGATTAATTGCAAATGTAGCTTCTGCCCTCCTCTTAAAGGGTGGTAGCGAACATAATTTGAATCAGCGCGCAACATTTTTGCATATTTTGAGTGATGCATTGTCATCAGTTGGCGTGATTGTCGCTGGGGTTCTGATTGCACTCTTTAATTGGGTGTGGTTGGATCCATTGGTGACGTTGCTAGTTATGGCCTATATCCTCAAGGAAGTTTGGCCCGTAGTAAAGCAAACTGTCAAGATTTTGATGCAAGCGACACCAGATTTGGATTTTTGTGCCATTCAAGCTGATATTGATGTTATTCCAGGCGTAATGGGATCACACCACTATCACGCTTGGCAAGTCGATGAAGAAGCGGTGATGTTTTCACTACACGTAAATTTGCAAGACATGCTTTTGAGTGACGCCGAAGTGATTTACGATGAAATTAACCGCTTGCTGATGGAAAAGTATGACATCAAACACGTGACTATTCAGGCCGAAGTTCATCGTGGTGAACAAGAAGGAATGATTGACGAAGAAGAACAGATTTAAGACTAACATAGCCTTTTTATTTTTAGCATGTTATAATACATCTTGTAGTTTGGTTTGGAAAAACAGGTCTTGTTTCATCAATCTTGAGAAATATCTCCAGTTACACCAATCAGTTACGTTAAAATCACATGCCTTAATTGGCGCATTTACAAGGAGATTCATATCATGGAACAAGGTACAGTTAAATGGTTTAACGCCGACAAGGGTTTCGGTTTTATCACTCGTGAAAACGGTGAAGATGTGTTCGCACACTTCTCAGCTATCCAAGGTGACGGTTTCAAGACTCTTGATGAAGGTCAATCAGTTTCTTTCGAAGTTGAAAGTTCAGATCGCGGCCCACAAGCTACTAACATTACTAAGAACTAATCTTAGCTAATAATAGTCTTTGAAAATCCCAGCTGGCATATTTTGCCGGTTGGGATTTTTTAGTACATATTTTTTTATTAAGGGAGTGAAAGCAAGCGGAACTACCGTAGCAGAGGCAAAGACAAGCGCTTGAATTTGAAAATAAATAGATTTGCTAAGGGATTAGAAAATATTAGCAATATTTCCCGAAAAAGGGAACTTCCGTTTGAGAAAAAAACTACTTTGCGGTATTATTGTTATATGTGAAACTACTCGAATGTTCCACGAAAATCCGGAGGAAACTCATGAACGAAGAACAATTTGTCGCTGCATTAGCAGAACATGGAATCAAGCTATCTGATTATCAATTACAGCAATTTGCTGACTACTATGAACTGTTAGTCGCAACGAATGAAAAGTTCAATTTGACGGCAATCACTGATAAAGAAGAAGTCTATTTAAAGCACTTCTATGATTCTTTAACGGCTGCCTTTTATTTCCCAGCTATCCAAACAGAACCATTAAAGATTTTGGATGTTGGTGCGGGTGCAGGGTTCCCATCAATCCCCATGAAAATCGTTTTCCCACAACTACAAGTTGGGATTGTCGATTCATTACAAAAACGCATTGGCTTTTTGAATGATTTAGCCGCAACTTTAAAATTAGATGGTGTTGCTTTCTATCACGACCGAGCTGAAACGTTTGGTGGTAAGAAATCACCACACCGGGCTGAGTTTGATGTGGTAACAGCACGCGCCGTGGCACGGATGACGGTGTTAAGTGAATTAACATTGCCCCTCCTTAAGGTTGGTGGGTACTTGGTAGCGATGAAGGGATCAGGCGCACAAGTTGAATTGGCCAAGGCTGAGTTTGCACTCAAGACACTCGGCGGTGAAGTTGAATCAACGCACGCATTTGAGTTACCAAATGGCGATCCACGTGAAATTGACGTAGTTAAAAAAATTAAAACCACACCAGGTAAATACCCACGTAAACCTGGAACACCGAATAAAGAAGCCTTGGGTGAATAAGCAAAACGGCAACAAAATTACTGAGAGAAAGGTTGGTTAAAGCAGTGCGACAAGAAAATAAATTAACTGAAACAGAAATTGATCAGCGCATTGCGGCTTTGGTTAAGCAACTGCAAAATGCCGAAATTTCAGTGATTGAAGAAGCTAATGAATATCAAACATTAATGCAAGTTTCTGATTACACCCAAGCAGTGTTGGCGAACGAGTTAGGTAAATCCCAAGCAACTATTGCCAATAAACTACGGTTACTTAAGCTAGGTGAACCGGCTAAAGACGCAATCCGTAAAGGTGAAATGACTGAGCGGCATGGACGCGCATTGCTAAAACTTGATAAACGTAATCAAGCTAAGGTTGTGCATAAAATTATCCACACCGGGTTAACAGTCAAGGAAACGGAAATCATCGTCAAAGAGTTGCAAGTACAACAACTTGATGTAGTGGCGCAACGTAATTTATTACAAGCCTTCTTAAAAGACGGGCTAGCAATCTTAAAAAAGCAAGGTGTCTTAGTTGAACTTGAAGAAGATAACAAGGACACAAACTATCAGGTAACCCTGAGGTTAGTTAAAGCAGAACAAACGGAAAGGAAAGCATAAATGGCACATGTAATTGCAATTGCAAATCAAAAAGGTGGCGTTGGTAAGACGACCACCAGTGTTAATCTTGGTGCAGCAATCGCATCGGCAGGTAAGAAAGTATTACTAGTTGATATTGATGCCCAAGGGAACGCGACTAGTGGAACTGGGATTCAAAAGTCATTAATTGAACAAGATATCTATGATGTCTTAGTTAACGAAGTGCCAATTGAAGAAACCATCTTACCATCATCACACGATGGCTTAGATGTTGTGCCAGCAACCATCCAACTCTCAGGAGCAGAAATTGAATTGGCACCGCAAATGGCGCGTGAAATGCGCTTGAAGGATGCGATTGATTCGATTCGTGATCAATACGACTACATTCTCGTTGATAATCCACCTTCGTTAGGGATTATTACAATCAATGCTTTCACGGCTGCCGATTCAATCTTGATTCCCGTACAAAGCGAATACTATGCGCTCGAAGGTTTGGGCCAATTGTTAAATACGATTAAGTTAGTACAAAAACACTTCAATCCCGATTTGAAGATTGAAGGAGTTTTACTAACGATGACTGATCCACGGACAAACTTGGGCCAAGAAGTTACGACAGAAGTTCGTAATTACTTTGGTGAACAAGTCTACAAAACATTCATTCCACGCAATGTACGGCTAGCAGAAGCACCATCACATGGATTAGCTATCACGGATTACGATGCGCGTTCAAAGGGTGCTGAAGTGTACACAGCATTAGCGAAGGAGGTCTTAGCGGCTCATGGCGACTTCTAAAAAGAAAAGTATTCTCGGTAACGGCTTAGGCGCTTTAATGGCCAGTAACAATGTGGATGTCGATATTGAAGATTTGAACTCTGAAAAGATTCATAAGATTCAACTCGATGAAATCCGACCAAACCCATATCAACCACGGAAAACCTTTGATGATGCGGCCTTAAAAGACTTAGCTGAATCAATTAAAAATGAAGGGGTCTTTCAACCCATTATTGTGCGACAACCAGATCGTAAGTTGAAGCGCTATGAAATTCTCGCAGGGGAACGCCGTTTTCGGGCATCCCAAATGGCTGATTTGAAGAATATTCCGGCAATTATTCGCGATATTAATGATAATCAAATGATGGAAATTGCGGTTGTTGAAAATTTACAACGTGAAGATCTATCACCATTGGAAGAAGCACAGGCCTATCAAACTTTGATGGACAAACTTAATTTGACGCAAGCTCAAGTGGCTAAGCGCCTTGGAAAGTCACGGCCATTTATCGCTAACTATCTACGTTTGTTAACCTTATCAGCTGATGTTAAGGAACTCTTGCAAGCCGGTGATTTATCAATGGGGCAAGCACGGACGTTACTTGGTTTGAAAGACAAAACTAAAATTAACGCCCTTGCATTGCGTGCAGTTAACCCTGGTTTGACGGTTCGTCAACTTGAAGAAATCGTCAGCCAAACCAACGGCGATGCTGCTACTAAGGACGAAGCACCTAAAGTAACCAAAGCTAAAGTCAGTCCGTTTGTCCGGGCGACCCAAGACAAGCTTGAAGAAAAATTTGGGACTAAAGTTGCAGTTAAAGCTAACGAAAAAGGCCAAGGGAAGATTGAAATCAACTACTTGTCCAACGATGATTTAACCCGCATTCTTGAAGTGTTAAATATCAATTTAGACTAAGAGGTAAAGCATATGTATGCAGTCCGCGATGTTGTCGAAATGAAAAAGCCCCATGCGTGTGGTGCGAACGCTTGGTTAATTCTACGAGTGGGCGCAGATATTAAATTAAAGTGTGAAGGGTGTGGACACATGGTAATGTTGTCTCGCCACGATTTTGATAAAAGATTAAAACGTGTTTTGCGTCAAGCCGAAACCGATTAATAAGCGAAGAAAGAAGATTATAAAAAATGGCATTAACAGCAGGGATTGTTGGGCTTCCAAACGTTGGTAAGTCAACACTATTTAACGCAATTACTAAAGCCGGAGCAGAAATGGCGAACTACCCATTTGCAACGATTGAACCAAACGTCGGGATGGTAGAAGTGCCAGACGACCGTTTAGCACGGATTCAAGAAATTGAACCAGCCGATAAAATTGTGCCAACAACGTTTGAATTTACGGATATTGCCGGAATTGTTAAAGGCGCTTCAAAGGGTGAAGGTCTTGGGAACAAGTTCTTGGAAAACATCCGTCAAGTTAATGCTATCGTGCACGTTGTCCGCGCGTTTGATGATAATGAAATCACCCACGTGAACGGTGTAATCGATCCACTTGATGATATCGATACCATTAACACTGAATTGGTCTTAGCTGATTTGGATGCAGTTGATAAGCGGTTGCCTAAGGTTGAAAAGGCCGCTAAGACGCCTAAAGACAAGGATGCGCAAGAAGAATTTGCAGTCTTGCAAAAGATTAAGCCAGTCCTTGAAGCTGGTAAGTCAGTCCGGACAATTGAATTCAATGATGACGAACAAAAAGTTGTCCGTGGCTTGTTCTTGTTGAGCTCAAAGCCAGTCCTTTATGTGGCTAACATTGCTGAAGAAGACATGAGCGATCCAGAAGCTTCTAAGTACTTCAAACAAATTCAAGACTTTGCTGCAACTGAAGGGGCTGAAGTTATTGGTTTATCAGCGCGTGCAGAAGAAGAAATTGCCGAATTAGATGACGCTGACAAGGAAGAATTCTTGACGATGGCAGGTGTGACTGAACCTGGTTTGAACAAGTTGATTCGCGCAGCGTACCACTTGTTGGAATTACGGACGTTCTTCACCGCTGGTGGTAAAGAAACCCGCGCTTGGACTTTTAAGGCCGGTGTGAAGGCACCCCAAGTTGCCGGTGTAATTCACTCAGACTTTGAACGTGGCTTCATTCGTGCCGAAACAATTGCCTTTGACGATTTAGACCAATATGGCTCAGTCAAAGCCGTGCGTGAAGCCGGTCGTCGTCGTTCTGAAGGTAAAGAATACGTAGTTCAAGATGGCGATATCATTGAATTCTTATTTAATGTCTAATTTGTAAGTGCAAGCTCGTTTTAAAAGTCGGTGCATAAGCAATCGGTGGAGTGCGAGCAAAAAGTAAAATAAAAACGAAAATAGGGTATCAAACAATGACAGAAGAAGAAAATAAGCAGCCACGTAATGCTAACGTGGTGCAAGAACATCATGGTGATGTTTCAGAAACAACTGGCAAAAATATTTCAGGCTTTGGTAACCTTGGTTTAACAAAGCGTAATGAAGATTTCATGTTCCAATTGAATAAACACCTTGATGCTAGCGGCATGGTTGGTGGTGACAAGCGGGTTGCATTAGAAGAAGTCGTTGAAGAATTAAAGGCTGGTCAAAAGGCCGGCAAAACAGCCAAGCAATTATATGGAACAGCTTCAGAAAAAGCTGCTTCAATTAATCAACCTAAGCGTCAAGGGTTGAGCGGTAATAACAAAGGTTTCTGGCCTAATGCAATTGATACAGCTTTGATGTTCTTTGCAATGTTTAGCTTAGTCTTTGGGATTTCAATGATGACTGCCAAAGGCAATACTGGTGCTACTTATGGGATTGTCGGGTTATTGTTAACTGCCATTTCTGGTGGATTAATCTTCGCTTACATTCAAGGAATTTTGGCACCAGCTAATCCTGATAATAGAAAGCCAATTTGGTTCAGAATTGTGATTACGATTTTGGCCGTGCTTATCTGGATGGCCTTCTACGGAGTGTCATTTACGGTTATTCCAAAGGCCCTCAACCCAGGCTTGCCAGGGTTCGTTTATATCATCTTAGCAGTAATTGCCTTTGTCGGGTTTATCTTAGAACGCCGGGTTACAGGTATTTCTGGTGGGATGTTCGGCGGTCCATCAAATAACGTCAAGAAATAATTGGCGAGAGGTTTAGAATCAGTAAGGCTTTCTTGCAGTGACAGTTTGTGGTCACAAGCAGGTGAAAGCACGCTAATCGAGGAGTAGAACATGACTAAAATTTTAGTAGTTGATGACGACCGAGAAATTGCTGAATTACTCGAAATTTACATCAAAAATGAAGGCTACGAACCATTGATTTCATATGATGGGCGTGATGCTTTATCAAAACTACACACTAACCCAGAAATTGCTTTGATGATTTTAGACATTATGATGCCTGAAATGAGCGGGATGGAAGTTGTGAAGGAAGTGCGTAAGGACTCACAGATTCCTATCTTGATGTTATCGGCCAAATCAACTGATATGGACAAGATTCAAGGCTTAATTACAGGGGCTGATGACTATGTTACCAAGCCTTTTAACCCCCTTGAAGTAATGGCACGTGTTAAGTCATTACTCCGCCGGGCTGAAAACCAAGTTCAAGATGTGACACCAGATATTTTGGATATTGGCTCATTAGTAATTAACAAGGATTCGCACGAAGTGAAAACCGCTGAAGGGGATCCCATCGCGCTAACAGCTTTAGAGTTTGGGATTTTGTACTTGCTTGCAAGTCACCCGAACCGCGTTTTCTCTGCTGATGATATCTTTGAACGTGTCTGGCAACAAGAATCTGTTGTGTCTGCCAAGACTGTTATGGTGCACGTATCACACTTACGTGACAAGATTGAAGAAGCGACAAATGGTGACCAAGTTATTCAAACAGTATGGGGCGTCGGCTATAAGATTGAAAGCTCACGCTAAAAT